>CAYYLA010000303.1:0-3804 GCA_964441785.1 uncultured Candidatus Cloacimonadota bacterium
GACGTGTTAAGAAGGGCCAACTTATTGGAAAGATTGGTAGTACAGGCGTTTCTAGTGGCCCTCACCTCCATTTTGGTGTGATGAACAATGGACGCTGGGTCAATCCAAAAACAAATCTTAAAATGGTAGGAGCTAACAAGCTCAAAGATGCTCGACTTAAAAAATTCAAAAGTCAGATAAATACCTACAAAGAAGAGATGCTACTCATCAAACAGGAATCTGCAGTAATGGATTCAACCTCACAGGTTTAGGTTAAGTATTTGATTTTATTGAAGTATTGGATAAACAATAATTCTTTTATCATTTACAAATAACTTGATCATATTAAAAATAAAATTACAAGTTGTTATGGATAAATTATTAATATTTTTCAGGAGGTTACAGTGGATATCCAACCAAAAGATTTAAATGATAAAAAACCGATTGTAAAAAGAATAGGTGGCTATTTACACAAAGTCATACCCATGAAAGATAGTAGTGGAAAAATAATTAATTATGTATTAAAGCCATTTATGGTAGAATTCAGGTTCCGCGATTTACTTCAAGTTATTGTTGGTGCAGCTATTCTAGCTATCCCTTTAGCTTTTACGGAAGAGACGTGGGTATTGGGCGAAGTATTGCCATTAATCAATGTGCTTATTCTAGCGGTGATTTCGTTAATTCTAATTGCTGTTTTTGTTTATTTCAATTTCTATCGTTATAATTTCAACAATCATAAACAGGAATACATTAAGCGAGTTTTATTAACCTATCTATCTTCTTTGATAGTGGTGGGATTGGTCTTAACTGTCATTGAGAAATGTCCCTGGGGAACAGATAATTTATTAGCTTTTAAGCGCATAATTATTGTTTCTTTCCCAGCCTCTATGAGTGCTACAATCAGTGATGTTATAAAATAATTAATTGTTCTCATTTTTAGACAAGAAGATTCATCTTTCTCAGCTTAAATCATTGATAAACATGATCAATCAGACTCTTCCATTTCTTTGATTCTATCTCTCAGTTCCTTAATTCGAAATTCACGACCGGCAAAAAGACCATTGAGCTTAATCAGTTCATTATTTTTTTCTTCCAACTCTTTTGTTCGTTCTTTTACTAATGATTCCAATTGAGTTCGATATTGTTCTAATTCTCGAAGAATTGATTCTTGTTCCGAAATATCTTCGGCAACAAATAGGACAGTCTCTTCAGTTTTGGGAACTATAACCGCTTTGAAATCAAGAATTTTACCCTTTATCTCAAGTTTATATTTCATGGATTCTTTGGATTTACCAGTAAGACATTTTCTTATCGTCTTCATAATAGGTGTTGCTACATCCTGAGGTAATACATCAATGATAGATTTCCCAAGTAATTCCTGTTGATCTTTATACAGTAAATTATGAGCGGTTGGAGCGATATTAATGTATACACCTTTGTCATTCAACTCCAAAATGAGATGATCCATTGCATTGAATATTGTCCTTAATTTTTTTTCCGATTCCATTACAACTTTCTCTTTCTCCTTTCGGAAAGTAAGATCTCTCATATTAGTAAGTAAATCACCATTTATCAGGATCTTTGAGTTCATCTCAACCGAGATTATTTCACCGTCTTTTGTTTTCAAATTGCGTTCTTTCACCAGGGATTTATCAACATCCAGGAGATCATATCTTAAAGGATTTCTAGATAACTCTTTGTCGGCAAACAGATCGTCCATTTTCATTGTTAGAAGTTCATCCTTGCTGTATCCTGTTAATAGTTCACCCGCCGGGTTTACTTCAATAAAATTACCTAATTTGTCTCCAATGAAGATTCCATCTGCTGATTGATTAATTATGGAGTCATGGAGATTTTTACACTCGTGAAGCAACATTTTAAAGGAGACACTTTCCCGGGGATTATCTTTTGCTATTATATTGTTTGTATTATTGTTTGAATCTTGATATTGTTTTACCTTTGTTTTGACTAAATAGGATGATACCAGATAACATAGAAACAGTGTAATAATTCCGATGAGAAAAGCATAGAGGAAAACAGATCCCATATCTGAATTTGATGATGTGTTTCCTGAGAGCAATGATACAACTATTAGAAAAATTATTGTTATTATATTTTTTAGCATTATTCTTAACCTCAAACAATTTTTAAAAAGTGACGATATATATCTACTTTTTTATTTATATAATTATGATAATGAGATTATGATGTCAAACATTTATTTGTTAAATATAGAGGTTTCTAACTTGATAAAAAGCCTGAAGCAATTAAGCATCAGGCATAATATAGAGTTATAATCCCACAAATATGATTTTAATGATTTATATATGAACCAGCATTATTTTTGCAAATGATCCTTGTATTTTACCAATGAATTTTGCGAAATGCAATGTACCCAGAAACAAGATTATTCCGGCAAGAGGCATTAGTATTAACATCCACCAACGGGCAAACTCTTCACTCCCATTTATCTCCATGGGGAGATGAAAAACCAGTTCCAGAACAGGTGCTGCCAGAAAAGCTAATGAAATTACGATAAATGTAACCGTTATAGTGAAGTAGAGTATACCTAAAGTGAGATGAAGAACCATGTATATTTGGGCTTTCCAGGTAATACCTGATGATACCAACTCTTTCAATTTGGTCCAAACACTTCTATTTTGACTAAGAAACATAGCTCTTCTAGGCATTCTTACGCCAAGTAAGGCATCAACTAGTCGTCCTTCCAACAAAGCAAATCCCCTTATGGAGAGTAGATATAAACCAGCTATAGGTATGCCAATTATTAAAATCAACAACGAAATTGAGAGCGATAAACCTGTTACAACCCAGGTGAAATAGATTATTCCCGTAGCAAGGGATAATACCATATATAATAAACTCCCCCAAGCTTTGGGATCAGTTATTATCATTAGAAATTTTGTATACCAGGGTCGGAGATCAGGCTTTTCAATGGGAGACTCTTCCCTATTTAAATAATTATCAATTTGCCTGTAATTCTCAACAATCTCATCGGCCTCTCCAAATTCTATAATGGCCCGATTCAGCAAATCGACATCATTGTTTTCTAAATGTCCTTTATTATCAATATCCTGCGTATTAGAATCAGATAATTCTTCTCTGTTGTTTGATATGTAGTTTGTAATAAATTCACTGGCGTCGGATACTGCATCTTGAACAATAGCCTTATCACAATTCTTCATTCTGTATTTTAATTCTTTCAGATAATCCCCCAGACTTCTATACATTTTTACCTCCAATTATTAAATCCATAAATTTCACTGTGTCAGACCAAATTTTTATCCATTCCTTCAACACATCTCTTCCCTTTGTTGTGATACTGTAATACCTTCTAGGCGGACCACTTACAGAGGGATTGACGTAACTCTCGAGTAATTCCATTGCAGCAAGAGATCGTAATACGGGATAGAGTGT
This sequence comes from uncultured Candidatus Cloacimonadota bacterium, assembly GCA_964441785.1. Classification (GTDB taxonomy): domain Bacteria; phylum Cloacimonadota; class Cloacimonadia; order Cloacimonadales; family TCS61; genus CAYYLA01. Next base: position 3,415 of record CAYYLA010000303.1, read on the forward strand.
TCCCTGCTTCAGAATCAGTAAATCTCCTGCGGATTCGTTCAACATCTTGCTAATCTGATAACCATAAAGTGGTTCTTCTGCCTGAGACATAATTGTAAGAAGTATCAATGAAGATGTCCCGGCATGCAGATCTTTGCGAAATTTTTTATCATAATTATTTAGATGATCCATAGCACCTCCTTTCAGTAATTCAGTTATACGCTATTAACAAAACAACACTATTATTAAGTTATTAATATGTCAATATAAATATATTATTGATGTAATATAGATAATTTTTATGTTTGTGAATTGCAGAACAAAATTAAAGTGATATGGTTAAAAAGAAACTACTTTTTTTTTCGATTTTTTTTGAATCTACTCTGTTTCAATAATCGTTGAGTTCTTTAT
>CAYYLA010000304.1:0-3800 GCA_964441785.1 uncultured Candidatus Cloacimonadota bacterium
CTCTTCAGAGGGGAGGATTCCGATTTATCGGAATACGGGGGTGTTTGACTCAAGGCGTTCTAATCTACAGAAACAAACACCAATAATCGCGATTTCAAATCCGTCAAAGCCCGGCTAAAAGTTTCTTTTACATATCCAAAAACGGCAATTTTCGAATTCTTCATTTATTTGAATTCCCACAAGTTCCCACTAATTCCTCAAGGATTACTTTTTCATTTCTTGACCTGTGAAATCTGAGGGACGAAGATATTTCACCGGGTTCCATTCTTGTCCGCCATTCTTTTAGGCGGATTCCATTTTTCATTATTCATCATTCATTATTCATTTTCTTACCGTATTACTATAAGCTCCATCAAAAGCCGGACAAGCTCCTCAAAAATTACCAGTAATTATCTCTACCTACTACCTACTACCTACTACCTTCTACTTACTAATTCCTCAAGGATAACTTTTTCATCATTCATTTCACCGCGGCGTAGCGGAGCGAAGACGGGTATTCATTTTCTTACCGTATTCCTATTGTATTAAAAAAAGAAGCCGAGAATTGACAAATTCCCGACTTCAACCTTTAGTCTTTAACCTTATATCTTTATTCTTTAGTCTTTAGTCTTTAGTCTTTAATTTTTAACCTTTATTCTTTATTACGCCATAGGCGTATAAATCTTACTTCTTATTTCTTTTCCTTTTATGCTTTTACATTGCACACAACATTCTTAAATCGTGCTGGAGCAACACCATGAGAGAGGTGCATTGCCTGTCCCGGTTCTCCTTTACCACAATGGAATGTACCGTGGAAATCCCATTCTTCAAGACCGCAAACAGCATCGCAGGATCCCCAGAACTCAGGTGTGATTCCATAATAGGTAGGCTCTTTAACGATTCCTTTGATCTCGCCATCGACGATTTTCCATCCAATCTCGGTAGTGAATTGGAAATTGAAGCGATTATCATCGATACTCCAGGTTTTGGTGAAATCAATCAGATAACCTTTTTCAGTATTCTTAATCAGGTCATCTAAAGAGCCTTTACCAGGAGCAAGGCAGAAATTTGTCATCCGGATAAGTGGGATATCATCGGCAAATGAAGCCAGCATATTTGAGCTTGGTTTAACGCCCAGCAGAGCCGCATTTTCCTGAGATGTCTGTTGATCAACCAGAATACCGTTTCTTACAATATCAACCTTATTGCCGGGTGTCCCTTCATCATCAACGAGATGGAATCCCATTCCACCTTCATTAAGGCTGTCACTGAAGATATTAACTACATCAGAGCCATAGCGGAAATTGCCAAGCATATCAGGTTTGATAAAGGTTTTACCTGCGTATGATATCTCTTTACCAAAGATTCTGTCTGCTTCGGTGGCATGTCCAACCGATTCATGCAGTTGCAGTGCCAGATGTCCACTGCCAATGATTATATCAGCACGTTCTTCTTCGATACGAGGCGCATCAAGCAGATCGATTGCTTCCTTGATGATTGTGTCTATATTCTCCTCCATCTTAATCTCACGAACACGCTCAAATCCACCTCTACGACCGTTCATATGGCCCGGCCAGGTACGACACATCGTCTCTTTTCCATTTGATGCCAGAACATACATTGCAGGTAGTGTGTCATAAACAAGTGAATCAACCAATGTCCCGTCTGTGTTGGCATAGAGTTTATATTGACGATAGAATTCGGTATAAACGTATGAATAAATGATCTTGTCATTGCCGGTAAGTTTTCTGGCAATATTGTCATGATATTGGATTTTTTCAGCATCATCCATGGCAAAGGGGTTTTCTTCTGGTTGGAAGATATAGCTGTCTTGGATAGGTTTCAACTGTTTGTATTCAGCTGGTTCTCTCCTGAATTTGCTGCCGGTAGAAGCATTATAAATGGCTTTTTTTATCGTAGCATCGATGGATTTTTTCGATAGAATTTTTGTGCCGGCAAATCCCCAGCAACCATTGATTAATACGCGAATACCAAGTGCTTTGGATTCCATATTTGATCCATAATGTTTCAGAATACCCTTTTCAAAATAGATCGTCTGTGTATCGGTATTGGTAAAGCGAACATCAGCAAAAGTAATCTCGGGTGTGTCGAGTTTGTTTATTATGTCTAATATTAATTTCTTCATGTTATCCTCCCTAAACCGTCTTTGTTGATGAACTGATTTTGAAATTTTTAACTTTCACATGTGGCATTTTACAGCTGTAGATACCAAATTCTCCATAATTATCTGAGAAGGGAATAGTATAGGATTGATCTTCGATATCGGTAATACCGTTGATAATATCAGCAATGGATTCGGTAAATCTGAGATTATTGATAACTTTGGTGATTTTCCCATCCTCAATCAGGAAGGTTCCGTCGCGTGTTAATCCGGTGAGAGATGTCTCTTTCCTGTTTATGAAATTCATATAATGCAAACTGGAGATATAGATTCCCTTTTTAACTGATCCAACCAGCTCTTCCCATGATTTATCTCCGGTTTCCATAACAAGAGCTTCGCCACCTGCTCCGTTTTTCTCCATCTTCAATTTTCTAGCATAATAATTGGATACAAGGAAGTTTCTATACACGCCGTTCTCAATGATTTTGTTTGTTTTGTATATATGACCGTCAGAGTTGTAATCAAAATTCATAAGATCAGGATGATGTGGATCATCGGTAACTGTAATATTTTCAGGAAAAACCTTCTCATTGAGTTTGCCTTCGAAATAACTTTGACCATTATCAAGGCTACTGGCAGTCATGCTTGATTCCAGATAGAAGATATATTCTCCAATGCAGCGAGGAGCCAATATCACCTCATATTCTCCCGGTTCAACATCAACAACCTCCGATTGAGCTGCCTGGACTTTTGCTTCAAGGTTTTTGATAAAACGATCCGTATCAAATTTTGCAAAATTCTCACCACCGAATACTTCCAGGACTGTAACCTCGTTTTTCTGTGAGACAGCTTTAACCTCGAAATAGATGGGTGAACTTATTTCACGCTTATTAAGTCCATTACTGTTTATGATGAAATTTGTACTGTAATTACAGATGAACGTGCCAAAAATCCTGAAATCATAAGGCTCTACAGTTTTACTGATTTTATTCAGGATTTCGATTTTTCTTTCTAAATTTACGTGTTCGATATTGTTGATCTTTTCCTTCTCTGATGACATGGTGAGATCATCTTCCAGATCGATAAAATCAGGATCTTCGGGAAGGGATACGATAATCTGCTTGGTCTCTTCAATTTTCTCAATCAATTCTGCTTTGGTTGGATCATACAACGTAAAGGAATAGGATTTCTTATCCTGATAAATCGTTGTATGAAGTGTTCGTGAAGTTTTGGATATGTTATAATTAATCTGGCTTTGATAAAAACGCAGAAAATCTGTTTCCCAGAAATCATAACGAAAATCAAGTTTTAAATCGGGATAATCTTTGATAATTTGTAGAAGATCTTCTTTGAAGTTCATAATTTCTCCTTTCGATTCAGTTAATGAGTAAATGCTTTGAATCAAAGTTATCTTGTAAATAAAAAAATTGACAAATTCCGGGAGAATTAATTATATTTTCTTTAGATCAAAGTTAATTGAAAGATACATTTCTTGAAAATGGGGGAGATTATGAAGAAGATTTTTATTATAACAGCTCTTATTCTGATATCTAATTTATTCGCAAATCCGATATTGCCAGGTCCGGAAATAGAAGAATTATACTGGGATGGTGATGATTGGCATCTTGTAATGAAAATGCGTACTGAAGAAGAAAATCTGAATCAATTTTATATCCGCTGTAAAAGTGATTCCTCATAT
>CAYYLA010000305.1:0-2757 GCA_964441785.1 uncultured Candidatus Cloacimonadota bacterium
ATTTCACCGGGTTCCCTTCTTGTCCGCCAGTCTTTTAGGCGGATCTTGTCCGCCATTCTTTTAGGCGGATCTTGTCCGCCAATCTTTTAAGGCGGATTCTACATTCTGCGCTTTGTTCTTATAAATCAAACAAATCACCCAAGGTCTCTTCCTGTTTTTTCTTCTCTTTACCAAACTGATTTAAAAGCCGTTTTTCAACCTGTTTCTGCATTTTCTTTTGTTGACGACTGGTCTTTGTTTTACCATTCTCAGAAGTTTCACTTCTACAGGAACGATTTGAGCATATCATCTTCTTAGATAGTTTAAGCATTGGTGATCCACATACTGGACATTTCACATCGGTCAAATTAGTAATCTCATAGCTATCTTTGGATTGTTTAATCATCTGTACAAGCTGTTTGGCACTATTTCTTATATCCGCTATGAAATTTGAATCTTTAACGTTTCCATTAGCTATATCATGTAATCTTTTTTCCCATTTAGCTGTAAGTTCGGGTGATTTCAGATCCTCAGGAACAAGCTTCATTAGTTGAAACGCTTTCGCGGTTGGTATCAATTTTTTGCCATCACGTTCAATATAAACAGTCTTTATAAGTTTCTCAATAATCTCAGCTCGTGTAGCCGGTGTTCCCAATCCACCTGCTTTAATAGATTCTCTCAATTCTTCATCTTCGATAAACTTACCAGGACTTTCCATCGCTCCCAGAAGTTTGGCTTCTGTATAACGAGGTGGTGGTGTAGTCTTGTGAACTGTAACACGAACATGTTCAACCCTGTATTTATCACCTTTTTTTAGATTATTAAGGTTTTGAGTCTGTGCATTCTCATCTGATGATTCATCATCATCCTTGAGAGGCGCTGCAATCGCTCTCCACCCATAATCCTTAACAGATATTCCCCTGGAAATAAATCGTTCTCCTTCAACCTCTGTTATAAGTTTCTTTGAGTTATAGATATAAGGATCTGATAAAACCACCAGGAAGCGTTTTACAACCAGATCAAAAATCCGTTTTTCATTTACAGTAAGATTAGAAAGATTCACATATTGTTCTGTGGGAATTATGGCATGATGATCTGATACTTTGGCATTATTAACAAGTCGTTTCCCCGGTTTTATCTCGTTAGCCAGAATCTTTTCTACATGTTTCTTGTAAGGTCCAATGTTGATTCTCTTCAATCTGTCAGGTATTGTGTTGACCATATCTGTTGTCAGATAGCGTGAATCTGTTCTTGGATAAGTAACATACTTATGCCTTTCGTACAAAGATTGAGTTAATGATAACGTCTCTTTTGCTGAGAAGCCAAAACGCTTGTTAGCATCACGTTGCAATTCTGTAAGGTCATAAGCTAAAGGGGGTAACTCTTTTTTCTCTTTCGTTTCCACAACAGTTATAACACCTGTTTTATTATCGATTTTTCTTTTTATAGCTTCAGCTAGTTCTGATTTATAAATCCTACTGTTATTTTGATTATTTTGCCACAAACCTTTATATTTTCCAAAATCTGCATTGATATTCCAGTAATCAATCGGTTTAAAATTGGTAATCTCCTCTTCCCTATCCACAATCAATCGTAAGGTTGGAGTCTGCACCCGTCCCGCATTTAACTGGGCATCAAATTTTGTGGTTAAGGCTCGTGTTACATTTAAACCAATGTACCAGTCTGCTTCAGCTCTACAAACAGCTGCCTGGAACAGATTATTATATTGAAATCCCGGCTTAAGATTGGCAAATCCATCCTTTATTGCCTGATCTGTCTGTGAAGATATCCAGAGTCGTTTGATAGGCTTCTTTTTCCAACCACCTTTTATGATTATCCAACGAGCAACTAACTCACCTTCACGACCTGCATCTGTGGCAATTATCAATTCACCCATATCACTGCGTTGCATCAGTTTTTTTATTGTGCTGAACTGTGTCCGGGTTCCATTCATTATTTTCAGTTTCATTTTTTCGGGTAACATAGGTAGATCATCAAGTCTCCAGAATTTGTATCGTTTATCATAATCCTGTGGTTCTGCTAAGGTTACAAGATGTCCCAATGCCCAGGTTACAACATACTTATCACCTTCGATATAACCTTTTGTCTTTTTCTTACAATTTAGCACCCGAGCCAGGTCTCTTCCTACACTTGGTTTCTCTGCCAATACTAATGATTTCATAAAATCTCCCTTTTGTTTAGAAATTTTTGTTTCTAAATTTTGTAAAGTTTTATTACTGAAACCTTACATATTAACAAAGTATAATTTCTTTTATATCAATAAGTTATATGATTTTTATTCTTGACACAATGCAACTTTTAAATGAAGCTCAAATTATCACATATTTTCAGGAGGCCCTATGTGTAAAAAGAGTGTATTATTGTTAATTTTTTTCATACCATTCTATCTCCTGGCTGACACAATCCATGATTCCGATATTACATCAAATGAAACCTGGACTGTTGCAGGAAATCCACATATTGTTAATGCTAATTTAACTATTTTTGAAGGAGTTACACTGACGTTAGACCCAGGTTGTATTGTAAAAATCAACCCGAGTTTCTCAATTTCTATAAATGGTAACATAAATGCCAGTGGAACTTCAGGAAACTCTATTACGATAACTCGTAACGGAGATTCGGGTACCTTTTCATATCTTTACTTCAGCTCTACATCATCTGGCAATTACTTCTCCTATTGTGATTTCACTTTTGGTTTTAAAGCATTAAACTTTAACCAGTCAGGTGGCACAGTTACACATTGTAGTTTCGAAGACT
>CAYYLA010000305.1:2845-3788 GCA_964441785.1 uncultured Candidatus Cloacimonadota bacterium
GGTGCAGAAATCCGCAGTTTTACAAACCCTCAAATTAGTTCAGGATGCAGTTTTACCAATAATGATATAGGATTAAAATTCCGCTTATGTGATGACCCTTCCATCCTCTCCAACAGCACATTTGATAGTAATGAACAAGGAATTTATTTTGAGCAATGCGATAATCCCGATATTCAATCTGGTAATCAGATAACTAATAACACTGAATTTGGTATTGGATTCTATATCTGCACAAACCTTGGTACAATCGACGACATTACTTTAACAGGAAATTCGGGATATGGCGCATTTTCAATGGATAATTCAGGCAATTTCACTCTGGGCAGTAGTATTGTAAACAGCTCTAATAGCTGGCCACTTTCGATTAATTGTGGTTCCTTTCCCTCTGCAGGTTCCAATATTCCAACCTCTGGTAATACAAACAACAATATCCAGGTAATTGATGGAGCTTCAACACTGTCAGGTACTTGGCCCAGATTTTCAGGACTTGACTATTATGTTAATGAGAGTCCAACTATAAATAGTAGTGGAGCTCTTACGATCGCAGCAGGAAATAATATCATGTTTGGCAATTCAATCAACATAAACTGTTCAGGAAATATCAATGCCCAGGGAACAGCAATTGATAGTATCAAGTTTGCAGGGCAAGACTCACGAGTTAACTGGCAAAGTATCTATATCTATTCAGGAGGATCAGCTGTATTTACCTATGCCAATTTCAGAAATTCCAATAAGGCTGTTAACATCAATGACGCATCGGGAGTTACTGTCGCTAATTGTAATTTTTCCGATAACACCTATGGAATCTATTCAAATAATACATCATCACTAATGATAACATCCAATAATTTTTATGATAATAGTTATGGAGCAAACCTTAGAGGTGCAACAGACTTAACCTTGGCTTCAAACAACAATTTCTATGATAATAGTGATGGTCTTT
>CAYYLA010000306.1:0-3787 GCA_964441785.1 uncultured Candidatus Cloacimonadota bacterium
TCCTGGCAAAATCTATAAACATGTATACCAAGCTCCTCTTTTATTTTCTTCTTAGAGTAACATTTTTTGTTACAGCTCTTCCTTTTTTGATCATCACACCGATGTATCGACGATTTTCATATCCATCTTTTGAGAATATCATCGTATATAAATCGGGATCAATTTCTTCTATGGAATACCTTCCATCATAATCTGCTTCCGCTTCTATACCCAGCTCAACAATATTTATTTGGGCAAAGCGAACAGGTTCCCCTAAAGGGTCTTTAACTATTCCTGTAATCATACCTTTTAACTGAACAGGTTTTGCAAAAACGTCAGCGATATTTGTTGAAATACCGGTTGTCTCCTTTTTTTGATTTGATGAAGAGACAAACCTGATTTTTTTCCTTGGTTTTGGAGGTTTTCTGGGTTCAACAGGATAATCTTCACTATCATAATAATGAATCCTGCTATCCAAAAAAGCTATATCCAAAGGTTCCACCGTAACCGAATCTGATATTGATGCTCCCAGCTTTGCATGATCAAACACAACCTTATAATCGCCAATGGGCAGATCTTTAAAAGAATAATGACCTCTAAAATCAGAAAGCGTCCAGATATCCAAGTCAACTATCCTTACATAAGCATCTGTTAAAGGTATTCCTGTATAGTCATACACATAACCTTCAACATCCCCGAATATATAGGCAATTAATCCTGAGTAGAGAATACAAATCATCAGAATCAATATAATTTTTTTCATTATCCCTTCTCCTTATCTTTTGCCAATTTTATCATCGTTTTGATAAGAAAAGACTTATCATTTTTCATTTGATAAAGATATTTTCTACTAAGTGGGATATCGATTTCTTTTAAACTCCTGGCAACAATAATGCGTCTTCTCTCCGAATCATCTTCAGCATAGTCTTTCAGGATATTAACTGCTTTATCACATTTAAAACCACCCAAAGCTGATAGGACCGTGTTTACATATTTCTTTTTACTAATAAAAGTTGTCAATGTATCTATATAAATAGAGTCACCAATCTCACTTAAGAAAGCTATGGCATTCTTGTTCCAGAGGGAGTCTTCATGTGTCAAAGCTTTCAGGAGAAAATCAGGAAACACCTCAGATTTCAACGTATAATTTTTTATAGCCCTGTAGGTAAGGCCACTCTTTGTTCCCAATTGTTCATTATAGATATATTTTGCAGCTTCATCATCTCTTTGTAGAAGGATCAATCCCGCCTGTTCAACACGTTTCTTACCGCTTCCAACACCCCATTGTGCAGCAACAGCAAAAATCTCATCAATTGATGCTGTTGTATCCAAAACAGATGCTTCTTCCATCGCTGCTTCTTCAACTTTATCTATATCTTCAAACAGGTCAATATCGAGACCCAAACCATAGGTTCCGGATATCCAAGTTGAATCATTAATTGCCTTACTGCTATTATAATTATCCTCTCCTCCGGTATCGATAAACAGGCCAATTCCACCGGCATCACGAGCAACGTTGGTGTGTCCAAAATTACTCTTATTAAAACGCTCATAACGATCGTTCCCTTTTACATCCAGGAATAAGGCAACTGAGTTTGTGAGAGCTAACCCATTCCCTCCTTCTACAGAATAAGAATCATCACCGGATCTATCGATTAAAAAGCCAACAGCATAATCATGAGCAGCACCCTGTCCCGGTCCATGTTTCGAATAATAATGATCCTCTCCCTCATTATCAAAAAGGAAACCTCCAGCCAGATGAATCCCACTACCTTGAGGATAATAAACAGCGTCATAAAAATCATTGCCTGATTTATCAATAATAATGCCCAGAGCATACCAATAGGCAACAGCTTGAGAGTATACTCCACCATTAAAATGATCATTCCCCTGTCCATCAAAGAGGACACCAATTCCGCCCCCCAGGTAAGGTCTTAACCCAAAACCGAAACCCTGAGCCATGCTGCGATGATCAAAAGGAGCTAAGGGTGCATGATAGTATTTCCGGCCAGCATTGTAGATATCATCACCATCATAATCGGCTAAAACTGCGCATGATAGAGGCCCGGCATAACCCTGTCCAAACTGGGTAATATCATAAGAATCGTCACCGCCATTATCTGTCAGAAGCGCATAACCAAAGGAAGCAGCAGCAATACTGTGCAAACCTCCCGCATAGATATCATCACCATCATCATCAACATGACAGTTAAAGCCCATAACAGCAGAAAAGAGGTAATCATTGGCACTATAAATATCATTTCCGGCAAAATCCGCAGAAACCCCCAAACCCCAGAAACTACTAAATAACCCGTGGATCTCATCACTTCTGTAGGTATCATCACCATTGACATCTATCAACCAGTACATGGGATGAAGATAATCCGTATTCATGCCAATATTGTAATAATCATCCCCTCCCGGATCGATAATTACAGCATAATCTCCATCATAAAAATCTCGTCCCATGGTGCCAATTGCTATTCTACCCCAATCAGTTTCAGCTTCCAGCTTCCGTTTTGCATATATCTGATTTACTCTTATATATTCTGTTAATTTAGTAAAACCCTGTTCAAAATAGTATGCAGCTAATTTCATCTGCTGAAAATCAATTAATTTAAAGAGCTCGACATAATATTCCATATCCAACGAATCGCATTTTTGAATATCTCTTTCGACAAAAAATCTATCGTAACGCAGAGAATCCTCCGCTTCCATGTGCATAGAAGCGGTAAAATATCGGAGCTGTTCTATCTCCTCTCTGCTCAGATTATTCCAGGTTTTTTGCCAATGATAATCGGTTATTGACCAAACATTATTAACATATTCTATCAAGCTGGCTGTATCATAAACCTGAGGGCTACCAAGTAAATCATCATTGAAAAGATCCCTTATTTTTGGGTTCTCTTCACCAATTGTATCAGTAAGAGCAATCATGTAATCGACAATATCTATAACATCTCCTGAGGAAATTGTAATATCGAGGGAATCAACCAATTGCGGAAAAATCATTGGTTGGTTTAACACCTTTACAACGCGTTTAAGTTTGAAATCAGTTCCGGGAGACCAATCTTTTAGAAAGTCAGGATCAGAGAGTTCCAGCCCATTATCCAGGAGTAGATTTTCAATAATCTTTTTCTCTTCCGGCAAGATAACCGACGCAACAATATGTGTAAATATCAAAGTCAAAATAAAAATAAATGCAATTTTTTTCATAAATACCTACGTTAAAATTATTCGTTCTGCAGAAGAAAGATCATCCAAGTCAAAGCGCACAAGAGCGAGTCCTTCTTTATTCCAGGCAGCAGAAAACATATGGGTTTTATTGATTTCATCCTGCCATGACCCTGTAATCTCGGAGGATTCATGAATATGCCCATGAAGGGTTAGATATGGTTGTTTTTCTTCGATAAATCGTTTAACAGCGATGCTTCCGACATGTACATCAAGAGGAGCATAATCAATCATTTTTCCATCCAAAGCAGCTCTATCCAACTTAGTTTGATATGGTGGGGTGTGGAAGAGAAATATTGTTGTTTGGATATTTAAATCTTTTGTCAGAATTTCAATATCTTTTGCAATAGTATAATACTCAATTTTATCGCGAGACGTTTCTACTGTGCGAAAACCAGCAAGAGGATCTACCGAGCCAACATCGACAAATCGGGATACATCATAACGTTCCCAATCCTTGAGTAGAAAGGGTGTTGGAGGAACATGAGCATATCCACAAATCGTGTATTTTCCCCATGTGCAGCCTCGACTGCATCAATCACTGATCCGGAAAAACCGGCCTTTTCCAGTACGT
>CAYYLA010000307.1:0-3753 GCA_964441785.1 uncultured Candidatus Cloacimonadota bacterium
ATTTTTCATTACGCCCAAGGTTTACAAGCCTCTGGATTGCGTATAAATATTCATCATTCATTATTCATTTTTTTCAATTGTATTCCAATGTATTCCTACAAGCTCCTACTAATTCCTATAAGTTCCTACAAGTTCCTACAAATTCCTATAAATTTCTCATAAAATCCAGTAACGATCTCTAACTACTATTATAGTTGTCGGTTTACGGTTGTCCGTTATCCGTTGTCAGTTGACAATGGTTTACGCCTCTTTTCTTCTGTTGATTTTGGGGATAAACAGGTATAGCATCAGGGATAACAGCATTATAGTCATAATTAAAATATAAAATCTTGAACGTTTACGGCTTTCACTTAGTTCCAGATCCATTTTTTGATTCATAATATCTTCCAATCCAAGTTTTGATACCATAGAATTAAATGTTTGATGTGAATCATTGAGATCAACCAGAAAACGTCCTTCAGAAAGAGTACTTTGTACAATTGGATTCATAAGGACAACGTCGTCAAATACAAAGAGTAAACGTTCTCCAATTAGTTGGGAGGTAACGTTTTCTAGTTCCTTTTTTTTGCTTTCATCCACCTGAAATATGATACGTTTTGATTGAGGAGAATGAATGATTTCTGCGTCTACAAGATTATCTCGAGATATCACCAACACCGGTTCCGATTCCGCTGTTTGATCTATACCCCAGATCGATGGTAAAATTGTTGCATTATCTGCTGTTGATGTTTTATAAAATTGGATGTTTTCTGCTGTTACATATCCAATAAGAATAATAAAAAGAACTGACAATATTAGATTTTTCATCGCTTTTCCCTCTTTGAATTATTTTCTTCTTCAGCAACATACACAAGAATATCTCCGGGTTGGCATTCCAGGACCTTACAAATCAATTCTAAGGTAGAGAACCGTACAGCTTTGGCTTTACCGGTTTTCAAAATGGAGAGATTGTTTAGAGCAATTCCAGTCCGCTCCTGTAAAGTTTTCAGACGCATCTCCCGTTCTGCCAGAACAACTCCAAGTTTCGATTTTATCGGCATCAAGCCACCTCCGTTTCAAATTGGACAAGATCAACAATAACCCGATATAACACATAAACAGTCAAAGCGATTACAATAGGAGAAGCCTGAACAATCATGATGTGAATAACGGTAAGTGGTAATATCAATCCTGGATTAGGTTGATGCACTTGACTTTGGAAGAGATTTGTTAAACCGATGGCAACCCGGATAATTCCAAGAAGCCCAAATGAAATTATTGTTGAATTAAGTATTCTGTAGCATTTTTTAATCGATTCGATATCCCTTGTTATCAACAGGTGAAAGATTCGATTAAGTACAAGAGCTAACAAAAACATAGAAAGATTTTGAAAGAATCTGTTTAACCCATCCAAAACACTTCTGTTCATCAACAGATTATCATAATGAACAAACGCGGTAATATACTGAGTTAGAACAGACAATGCCATAACAACGGCAATAACAACAAAAAAGAATTTGAGAAAACGATAGATTTTTATCTGATCCATCATACCTCCCTTATGATAAGAATATTGATAATTTAATTGTTAATCGTGTAATTGTCAATTATATTTATGTATATTTATACTTTTATAGATTAATTAATTTAATCAGTTTGCCGGAATTATTTTATCATCCTCTTAACCCGACTCGGGTTTTGTTTTATTTTGCTAAAAGCCAGTCGTAAAATATATTGGTCGTATTGATGCAAATTCTCACAAAGACATGTTTTATAGATAATCTCCTGCAATACATATAATTATCAATCAGTCGATCATTTAAAGAAAACCCGACTCGGGTTATCCCGAGTCGGGTTTTAAAGTTGGGATGCAATTGCTAATTTATTATTTCATAAGAATCATCTTGCGGGTTGAAGTATATTTTTCTGTTTTCAATTTGTAAAAATATACACCAGAGCCAACAATATCACCACTATCATCTTTACCATTCCATTGGATCGAATAATCATTTACCTGTAAGTGACCATCAACCAATGTTCTTACTTTTTCTCCTTTGATATTGTAGACATCTAATAAAACCTCGGTATCTCGACCCAGGCTAAAACGAATATCAGTAGAAGGGTTAAATGGATTCGGATAATTACCGTGCAATGTTGTAATAGAAGGAATAAAATCTTCGCTACCGGTTCCTTCGTAGGTAAAATCTACTGTAACAATTTCTGACAGATAATCCCCATACATCGCAGCAACACCAGCGGTATACTCAGTACCATTGATTAAACCGATAAAACTGAATTCAGTTATTTCAGCATCTATCTGGCCAACGGAAGATTCATCAAGATACACTTGGTACCCGGTAATATCTCTCACAAGTTGAGGATCATCCCAGTATAAGATACCGGCATCAGAATCAATTGATACATTAGCCGGAGGATAATAAGCAGGATCCAAGCTAAAATCAATTCCCTCTTCAACGATGCCTTCTACCACAGTAACGGTTTGTTCTGCTGTTTCATAATCTTCCAACTGAGCTGTAACAGTGTAAACACCCGGATCTAATTGAAGAAAATAAGTTCCAGAAGCTTCAACATTGGTTGAAGTTTCCCCTGCAGACACGATAACTTCTGCTAAGGAACCACCTCCACCGTTAAGTGAGATTAATCCGCTGATTCCGGAGATTTGTTCAACAGGTCCCAATTCCCCATTTACAGAGATATTCTGAGCCATAATAGTACCATCATCCGATCCCCAACACATTACCCATTGATCCATTGATTCTTCACACATGACAGCATGTGTTTTTGATGTTGCAGCGGTTGATAAATCCTTAAATCCATCGGTCCATACAAATGCACCCTGATCATCCAATAAACAAGCTTTCAGGATATTATTGGATGCCTCGATATCTGCAAACAGAAGAGCTCCATCTGCTCCGGCTACAGCATCTGCAAGAGTAAATCTTGGTTGTTGCAACGGCTCTATCTGTATACCGTTATCTCCCCACAATACCTCTCCAACCGAGTTCAGACGTTGTCCATATATCCCAGCACTATTCTGATCACTATCCATCTCTGTCCAATATACGAAAATATCTTCAGAAGCTTCATGCCAGATAATCTTTGGAGAATATCGTTCTCTGTTTGATGATATTGCCAACTCAACACCATCTTCCTGGAATAAGATTGAACCATCGGATCCAATATGTTGAGCAAAAACATGGGCATCCATTGTCCCATAACGATCTTCATGCCAGGCAATATAAAAACCGTTCTGATCATCCTTTACCATACTGAAAACCTGATTCCAGGCTGTAATCCCACCTTCATCAACAATAGTTGTTACCTCGTCCCAAACCTCATTACCATCACTGTCATACTTTTGAGCATAAACATATCTGTCTGGAGACCAATATGGGCCTGAATCTTCAAAATATTTCATAATAAAATTATCATTCTCTACTGCTAATAATTGCGGCCAACTGTAGGTATTTTCCCCTGAGATTGTAAACCCTTCACTACCCCATGGTAATGAGCCATCAGATGCTACTTTGTTAAAACGGATAATATCTTCTGCAGCCCAGGCAACTATTACATTGTTTTCTGACGTTACACAAACCTTGGGTGCTGCATCAAAAGCCTCATTATCTGATAGCTGAACCCCATCTTCTCCCCATAACTGATTACATTCTAGATAACTTTTGTAAACAAAGGCATTATTAAATCCAGTTCGGATATCCTGGAATGTAAGTATAGCATTATCTTCGTTATACACTA
>CAYYLA010000308.1:0-3736 GCA_964441785.1 uncultured Candidatus Cloacimonadota bacterium
TCTTCATCAACGATCCACTGTTCACCTACCCAGTAAGTTCCAAGTGAATCAACAACCCACATACCATCCTGTACACCATTATTATTAGCATCTACGAAGTCGAGGTCTTCGTTGATACCATTAATTGGATCTTCATTGAATAAACCGTCACCATCATTATCAATTGGTGTGCCAACAGGTGAGATAGCCCATACCTGAGGAGCGGCAACATCAACGATATAAACTTCAGGATTGAATCCTAAATCCATCCAGTTATACATATCAGTATTATTCATACCAGACCATACAACCCAAACTTCATTAACATCTTCATCCCAAGGTTCTGATCCCTGGTTCATCATCATTCCAAGGTCATCCATTGTCATTGTGTATTCAACGTGATAACCATTTTCAATTTCAGTTACATCCATACTAGCAGCATCAATTAATAATGCCATTTCGATATTTTCAGGATTAATCAGAGCCATCTGAATTGAATCGAAATTGATATCAGTTTCATCATCATAGAACTCAGCAGCAATTGTCATTGTGTGTCTGATATATCCACCACCTGTTAAGTTATCAACATGAGCTGGAGTATGATCAATTGCGAATTCTTGAGTTGCAACTGCAGTTTCGAATCCATTTTGATAAACCATAACAGTCATTTCGTGTACTGTACCTGGATCATCATCGAAGAAGTATTCTTCGTGGATACTTAACAATTCAATTTCAAACATACCTGATACAGGATCAACAACGAGATCTTCGCCAACCCAGTTATCATCAGCTATATTATCATCAACGATTCTGATATCATCTAAGTATACATCGATCTCAACATCAGTATCAACTTCATATTCACCTGTTTCTTCATTATAATAAGCAAATGTTCTGAAGTAGAAATCAAGATCTTCATCTTCAGGAACAACCATATCTTCTAACCATCCGGCTAATCCTGAGTCTGCAGGAGCAAATGATCCCCAAACAAGACCTTCATCATCTGTATACTGATTATCAAGAGCTACGAATTCTGCATGATAACCAGGATCCATTAACTGAACGATTGTGAAGATTCCAGTGTGGATATAATCAGTGAACATAACACCAATTACATTGTCTCCATCCATAATGAATTCTGCATCAAGCATCATCCAATACAGATCTCTTTCACCTTCGCCTTCACCTGGATCGATATACCAATCATCATCATCTTCGCATTCATCATTGAATACTGCGTAAACAGCAGCATCAAGATCTACATCTCTCATTGCATCAAAGTAGATGTAGTAGGTAGATTCCATTTCACCTGCTTCCACATCACCAAGAATTGCCTGCTGACCTGTAAGAGCGATCATATCATCTTCAAGTGGAACTTCATCGTCTGCGTGAACAGGTTCGAAGTAGATATGACCTAATCCACCATCAACTGGTACATTAACAGCCATCATTCCATCTTCTGATGTTACAGTTCCAATTGTTCCTGTTTCTGTTACAGGATGTACATTTATTACAGCCTGGTTAAGACTGATTTCATAGTTATTCATTGGATCAACTGCAGCTGACCATACAGAAAGCTCATTACCATAAGTATTGTTCATTGTAAGAACATCACCCATGATTGATCCTTCGAACATAACTGGGTTATCAACAGATTGGATAGGAAGAACTATTGAAGTAGCTGTTGCCTGATCTCCACTGTCTTTAACTTCGTTCATTGCGAGTACGAATGGTACTCTTTCACCATCGTTAATCATTACATGTACATCATCTTCCCAGAAGATCTTAACATCTTCGTTAACTGTTGCATTAGCAACCTGGAAGATTCCACCTTGTTCAGGTGTGTAGAAGTAGTTAACTGCAAGTTCAGGTTTGATTGATGAATCAGTGTCTGGTTGACCTGCATCATCAAATACTGCAACTGCTCTCAATGCTGAAGTAATCATATTATCAGCGTTGAAGTTAATACCCCAGATATCCATGCCATTAACAGGATCCTGAGTCATAGGAGCATCTGCGATACCGAATGCTACCCACTCGTCTCCATCAAGGTATTCAAATCTTACATAATCTGTTACTCTATCCTGACAATCTCTTGTGATAGCATAGAGTTTATCCCAGTTTTCAACTTCGTGATCGAAATCGAATCCTACGATAACAGCATATGGTTCCATAAATGGAAGGATTTGAACTTCAATTTCATCTTCATCAACATTGCATGTCATATCGTATGCAATAGCTGTGATTGTATAAGTATCGATTTCAAGACCGGTTGTATTCCATTCAACATCGTATGGAGCACCGTCTTCATCAACACCGATAAGAATATCACCATTCCAGAATTCTACTCTATCGATTCCAGAAGTAGGATCTTCATCAGTTACAGTAGCTGTAATATGAGCTGTTTCACTGAGAACTACTTCGAATGGTTCGAAGAGGTTACCATTGAATTCAGTAATAGCAATTTCAGGATCTGTATTATCTACAAGTACGTTTGTAGCGAATACAACTTCTGCCATATTATTCCATGGAATTGAGCCATCATTGATAACATATCTGAAATCATAGATTCCACTATCGAAGTCTTCTGGATCAACTTCAAGAACGAATCTGTGAGTTCCGTTGAACATATATTCAGCAACACCTATTTCAGTCCAATGTGGATTGTATGGAGCTTCAGCTGTTTCAATATATTCAAATATTACATTATTCATATCAAGATCTTCTGGAATTTCAGAGATTTCGATATAACCTAAAGGTTCTTCGATTTCACATGTACTTACGAAATTATCATAAGGGAATGTTTCTGTTACATCAACTGCTACACTGTGATCTACATAAACCATAGCGTAGAGTTCTGGAACTTCTTCCATTCCATCATTTTCATCTTCGAGAGCTACAACACCAAGATAGAGCATTTGACCATCTTCAAATGTTGTAAGATCGAGACCAACTTGAGCTGTGTTGTGAGTACCTTCATTATTAACTTCAACTGTATTGATTAAGATCCAGTTTTCGCCATCAGTACTATATTTGAATCCAGCCCAATCTGAACCGTCTTCGATTATAGCTTGAAGAGTAACAACTTCTTCAGCATCGTTGTGTAAATGCATTCCGTTTACGATATCCCAGTTACCTTGATTTCCAAGGATGTTTGTGATAACTGCAAGCTGACCTGCATCGTCAACAACATATGGAGAAGGCATTGGATCTTCATCAACTAAGCCTACAAGGTCTGTAGCAACAGCTACGAAGTTATATGTAGCACCATTTACGAATGTGTATGGAACCATCCATTCCATTGTATAAGGAACTGAAGTAACTGTTCCGATAGAAGTCCAGTCATCTGTTCCTTCAAGGTTATACATAAACTCGATATTATCGATGTCCATATCTTCAGAAGTTCCAACAAGTGTTACTGTTTCACCTCTAAGGAGAACACCTTCAGTCATACTATTAATAGTTACTGTAGCAGCAGGAGGCATATTATCAACGAATACTGTGATCATTTCTTCGTCGAAGTTTCCAGCTGTATCAGTAGCTTTAACTATGATATCATAAGCACCATTAGCAAGGAAGCTGATATCCCAGTTGTTAAGAGCTACAGCTATTGGATCTGCGAATGTGAACTCTTCGATAGTAGAGATAAGAACGCGTTCTCTTTCCATACCATCATCATAGAAGAATTCTACGAGAGCCAAGTCATTTTCACTAATACCTTCACCATGGAAGTCAGGTGTATTGATATTAGCTGTAA
>CAYYLA010000309.1:0-3709 GCA_964441785.1 uncultured Candidatus Cloacimonadota bacterium
GGTAGTTGTGATTATTGGAAATATGGAAGTAGCTAAAGGGAATTTGTAGGAATACGATAGGAATTCATTGTAAATGCAAAAAAAATATTTAAATCATTACATCATAAAAGCATGAAAGTAGTAAGTATAAAGATTGTTATATTGAGTTATTTGCCGTGATTCAATGTTCAGCATAACACCGTTGTATAGTACGTTTCTTTTATGGATTAGTTCGCTGAAGAGAAGAAAAGGTGGATGAAGGATATAAGTTAAAGGTTAAAGACAAAAGATATACCTCATCACCAGGTTTATGAATGATTTTAAAAATATACAAAAGTATTAAAAGTGAAAGGTAGATAAAGAAAATCGGAAACAAGTTAACAATCGTCAAAGTTTAGATATTATAATAAAGTAATCACAAATTAGTGAAATTATAGCTATTAGATTTAATACATCCAAACACCATTTTTCAGATATTGGCAAATTATTTATTTACACAAATTCAAACTTTGCTCATATTATGCTCTAAAAAAAATCTGGGAATAATATGAATATAAATAGGCTATTGATAGAAATTAAAGACAATTTGAGCAGGAAATTCAGCCTTCTCCAAAGCAAAGTCATCCAACCTCCCGAGGGATATTTGAAATACCCGTATCTAATACCGGCAGGTTTTTACAAACAGATGTGGGATTGGGATGGGTTCTTTATGGGAAATTATTTTGTCAGTCGTGGGAAGCCGGAGTATCTCAAATACTGGACGCTGAATCTGATAGAAGGAATTGATGAAGCAGGCTATGTAAGTGGTTGTGCAACAACTGATGGTCCTCGTCAATTATTTGGAAAATTTGCCATGAAGCCCTTCCTATCTCAGGGAGCATATTTTGCCTCAAAAGGTTTGAATGATTTTGAGTGGTTACGACCGCATTACCAAGCATTGAAAAAGGTGTTGGAATATCGTGATAGAACCCAGTTAGACAGAGATTATAACCTTTATTACTGGGAAAATGCCATGCAGAGTGGTGCGGATAATAATCCGGCATTGAACTATAAGATAGAGAATGATGATCGATGGTTTCTAGCTTGTGATTGCAGTACCTTCCAGTTACGGGAAATTCTAGCTCAATCCTTTATAGCACAGAAACTTGGATATGAGAAAGATTGCACATATTATCAAGATCGGGCTCAGAAACTGCGGGATAGCATACAAAAACATCTCTGGTGCGACGAAGATGCCATTTATTACAACATCGACAGAGCAACAGGTCGATTCAATCGATGTATCAGTTATTCCTGTTTTGTTCCTTTGATGCAGCAAATTGCTCCCATAGAGCTGGGTCAGACTATGATCAAAAGATATCTTATAACGGATAAACATATGAAATCCAGCTATGGGTTGCGGTCTCTATCCAAACAGGAAGAAACATACAACAATGAGAATATCATCGTGCCTTTCTCAAATTGGCAGGGTCCAATCTGGCCGATAGCGAATTATATCTATTCCATTGACCTCAAACATTATGGGTTTGATAAAGAACTGGATTGGCTGGCAACTGTTTTGGGACAGCTGTTGTTGGATGATATAAACAGATGTGGCAGTATGCATGAAAATTACCATGCAGAGAGTGGTAAACCTCTTGCTCCCTCGGACGATCATGTTGACAAAAATGGGAATATTGTTGGTTTTATCAGTTGGAATTTGTGCATTTTAAATATATTGGAAGGTGTGATTAATGATAAGTGGATGCTTTTGGAAATCAACTAAATTAGAGCGATTGAGAATATTGGGGTTAATAGTTATGAGTATAATATTCAGTAAAGGTTTTGGTCCTTTACAGGCGAGTGAAAATAATCAGTTATTCTGGAGTATCAATACTGAATCAGGAATAAGTCTGGATATGGACAGGGATGGTGTGCTTCCATATTCGGATAACATCGAGATGGCAGGACAGCGTGTAGCGGGAATCATTTCTTATACTATTGATGAGGAGAAAAACCTCTCTATTGATCGCGAGATATTCTTCCCCCAATTGCATGAGTTCAAAAGCGAGAAAGACTCCTGGTTTCATGATTATCGAGCCTATCTACAGGATCATTATTCTGACGAGCTGTTGTTCAAAATCTATATTGATGATGAGCAGGTTGTCCCCGGTCCGGTTAAATCTGTAACTATCAATGGAATGTTAGTTATTGAACATGAGCCATCAAAGCGGGGATTATCGATAACCAGAACATTCTTTCCATCAACTGATAAACGCATGTTTATCGAATTATGGGAGTTGGCAAACAATTCAGATTCAACCATGACGATCAACATCGGGAATAGCAACGTCACCATGGTTGATTATGGAAAAAAGGGTAGATTCACACGTCATATTACTGCAGGATCCCACGCATCATATCCTTTGGACATTGGTGAAACCTGCAATCATTATCTTGCTATTTCAGCAGAATTGAATGATGAAGAGATCGGGGAAATCGATCCAATAATGGAACGTAAAAAGCGGGAAGAATTTCTTGAGGAGATGGATCAATCGTTACAATTGATAACCCCGGAACCAATCTTGAACAGGCTTTTCGAATTCTCTAAGATCAGAGCCTCGGAAAGCATTTTTGATTCAGAACTTGGATTGATACATTCACCCGGTGGAGGACGCTACTATGTTGGCATCTGGGCAAATGATCAGGCCGAATATGTCAGTCCATTATTCCCTTATCTTGGATATCAAACCGGGATCGAATCAGCCTTAAACTGTTTCAAAGCTTTTGCCGGTGAAATGAAAGAGGATTACAAACCCATCCGCTACGCTTTTGAGATTGAAGGATTAGTACAACCATTTCTGAAGGATCGTGGTGATGCTGCAATGCTTGCTTATGGAGCAACCCATTTTGCCATGGCAAATGGTGATAAAAAGATTGCCGTCGAGTTGTGGCCAATGATAGAGTGGTGTTTAGAATACTGTAATCGAAAGCTAACATCTGAAGGGGTTGTAGCCTCTGAATCTGATGAAATGGAAGGAAGAATCGAGACAGGTGAAGCAAACCTTTCTACATCTTCACTATATCTTGGTACATTGAAACATGCAATAAACCTGGGAAAATCTCTTGATATAGAGAAAAACTCGATTATCCAATATGAAGAACAATTGGAATCATTGAAAACAGCAATTGAAAACCATTTTGGAGCTAACATTGAAGGATTAGAAACATATCGATATTACAAAGGTCATCAACATCTACGGCATTGGATCTGTTTACCTCTTGTGGTTGGGATTTTTGACAGGAAAGACGACACAGTAACTGCTCTGTTCGAGAATCTGTGGACTGTCAATGGCGTTCATGTAGAGAAAAATAATCCGGAAGTTGCTGATATCTTCTGGGATAGGGGAACACTCTATGCCTTGCAGGGAACATTCAAAGCTGGTGCAACAGATGAATCATTAGACAGATTAATCCGATTCTCGCGAAAGCGATTGTTAGGTGATAGAGTTCCTTATGTTGTAGAAGCATCTCCTGAAGGGAGTATGGCACATCTCTCTGCAGAAAGTGGCCTATATTGCCGCATCTTCACAGAGGGATTGTTCGGCATCCAACCTTCAGGATTACGGTCCTTTACACTTACACCGAGGTTACCGGAAAAATGGGATAAAATGTCTCTGCATCATATCAAAGCCTTCAGTCATGATTTTGATATTGATATAAAACGAGCTGATCAAAAAATCATTGTAGT
>CAYYLA010000310.1:0-3681 GCA_964441785.1 uncultured Candidatus Cloacimonadota bacterium
CAAATGAGCCCCTGGACGATTTGGCTACAGAATATTGAAATCTGGATTGTGCCTACCTATAACCCTGATGGTCTTAATATTGTTCACAGCGGGGTTGATGAAGCCTTTAGGAAAAATGTGCGCGATAATAATGGCAATGGTGTATTTGATTATCTTGATGGACCTGGTGGTGATATTGATGGTACCGATCCAAACAGAAATTATGATTTTAACTGGATCCATGGTGATTCGCTCTACTGCCCTAATGGTGAAGAGATCTACGATTATTATCGTGGTCCCTGGGCTTTCTCTTCTGGAGGAACACAGGCTATTAGAGATCTGGCAGCTGATAATCATTTTATCTATTCGATTAATTATCACTCCTCTAGAACAGGTAATTTCTCCGAAAAAGTTTATTACTCTTTTGAATGGGCTGATGGAAAACAGAGTGTTGATTTTGCCATGACCTCTCAGGCAGGTGAAAATGTGGCTACTCTTATAGATGTCGAACCACCTCAATCAGGTCATTATGAATACTATCCTTCGCAAGGACGAAAGGGTAGTGCGCACGATTGGTTCTATCATGCTCATGGAACAATTCAGTTGCTGATCGAATGTGGAACATCCAACCTGCAACCTGGACCAGATCTGGTTATTGATACCTGCGAAAGAAATGCTGAAGGTGCTTATTGGATGCTGGGACGTGTGCTGGGATATCAAACCGAAGACAAATCAATGCTTACCGGACATGTGACTGATGCGGTTACCGGTGATCCACTAGAAGCCGAGGTTATCGTGGTTGAACGTAATGCAGGATATCTTGCTCCCAGAAAAACTGATGCAGCCTTTGGCCGTTTCTTTCGTCCACTGGAACAGGGAACATATACACTCGTCTTCAAAAAGAAAGGCTATGAAGAACTCACTGTTGAAAATGTAGTTGTCAGCAACTCAGGTTGGACAATTCTCGATAATGCTCCTTTCAACGGTATCCAACTGCAACCTCTTAATGCTGTGAATCTTACAGGAACAATTACCAGTGATGGTTCTGCTGTTGAGGCCGAAATAATTATCGATGATATTGAGGATGATATTATAAATACCGATGCGGAAGGTTCTTTTGCTTTGAATACCTTCAGCGGTGATAAACTGGTTACAATTATCGCTGATGGTTGTGTTCCTTATCAAAATGTTGTTCAGTTTGGTGCCGGAACTATGGATATGTCTGTTGATTTGACACCTGCGATTGAGGTTTTTTCCGAAGATTGGAGTGATGGATTGGCTGGTTGGACTGTTAATGGTCCCTGGGGAATTGTAACTGATGATGAAGGATTGGATTTCCTCGATGACAGCCCTGGTGTTCTCTACGGTAACGATATCAATGTAACAGCTAGAACAGAACATGCAATTAATCTTAATGGCGTTAGTGATGATGCCAAAATCTATATGAATCACAGATTCTACACCGAAGATGATGTAGACTTTTGTATATTGGAAACATCAACCAATGGCTCTGACTGGACAGAACTGAAACGCTATAATGGCGTTAAGAAAACATGGGTTGAAGATGTTATCCCTATTGGACATTTGGTTAACAACCATGTCTATTTCAGATTCAGATTGAATACAGATGATACTCTTACCGATCCAGGTTGGAAGATCGAACGCTTCGAAATTCTCGCAACTAATGGTGCTGATAGTGATGATTCTGAAATTATCCCACCTGTAACTGAATTATTGGATAATTTCCCAAATCCCTTTAATCCAGAAACAACTATATCCTTTGCCTTAGCTAATGATGATAATGTACAGCTAGAGATCTATAACATTAAAGGCCAATTGATCAAAACTCTGGTCAATAGCGATTTAGAAGCCGGGAATTACGAATATATCTGGAAAGGATTAGATGATAATAATAACAAAGTTGGCAGTGGTATCTATTTCTATAGGTTTAATAGCAGTAGCTACAACTCAACCCAAAAAATGATTCTTTTAAAATAATGGAGGTACAATGAGAAAAATTTTAATAATAGCTTTATCTCTGTTGGCTTGCTCTGCATTTGCTTATATGAATATTGCAAGTGATAACAATGATATGGTTATAAACTTCTCCAACGATAACCACGATTCTTGTGCAGATTTTGAGACGCGCGTTATAGCACTTCCTTCTGAATCTGTAGATATTACAATTACACATTGTGAAGTCGCTGATTACAATGAAAATGGTGAATTTACCGGTTTAAGAAATGTGAGAAATTCAAACAATGTAGAAGTCGTACAGAGTTTTACAATGAGAGAACTTCGTGCACATGAAATCAAGATAAATATTGTAAACTCAAGTGAAAATAGTAGATCCGTTTTGGATAACATCTCGTTCCGCATTACACCAGTTAATGAAATAACACCTAAAGAGACTGTTTCCATGGCGTTTTTACCTCTTTACAAAGCATTAGTTGATAACTATGAAGAATCATATCTTCGCGATGTTGATATTGTTCCTTCAACTATGCTTATGATTACACATCCGGGGCTTGAAGAAACATTGGAACCATTTCTTGACTGGAAACACGCCAAGGGTGTTAGAACCGATATCGTAACCCTGGAAGAAACAGGTACTACCAATACAGAAATTAAAGCTTATCTGCAGAATATCTATGACACAAATGATTCACCACCGGATTATCTTATGCTTTTGGGTGATGTTAATGATGATTATGCAATGCCTTCCTTCTATTATGGCTCAGAAAACAATGTTTCTGATAATCCTTATACGATGTTGGATGGTGATGATTATTTCCCCGAGATGATGGTTGGTCGATTCTCCTTTGATGAAGAATTTGAACTGCAAACCATTGTTGCCAAAATCCTTATGTATGAAAAAACACCTTACATGGGAAATACAGACTGGTATAAAAATGCACTCCTGGTGGCTGGTAATTACAGTAGTACTCCACCAACTCCTACTACACCTGTTGAGGTTTCAAAATGGTTGAAAGATCTTTTATATATGAATGATTATGAAAATGTCGATGAGGTCTATTATCCGCCTACTTATCCAGGTACATCAGCTATTGTTAATTCTATCAATAATGGTGCCGGTTTTGTAAGTTATAGAGGTTGGGGTGATGCTAACGGTTGGCACTATCCTCACTTTAAACGTGATGATATCGAAGATCTTAACAATGGCTGGCAATTACCTGTTGTTACTTCTATCGTATGTAATACCGGTGATTTTGCCAACAGTGTTGACCCATGTTTCGGTGAAGCTTTCATGACAACCGGTTCTCCTCAGACACCTCGTGGTGCCGTTGCCATTATGGGTCCTTCTGATCTTCATACCAGTACAAAATTTAATAATGCAATTTTCTCTGGATTCTACGGTGGACTCTTTAACGAAGGTATTATGTCGTTTGGTGCTGCTGTTCTCAGAGGAAAATTGGAATTGTATGATAACTACCCACTTAATAGAGATCCCGGTGATCAGGTGGAATTCTATTATTACGTGTATAATATCCTCTCCGATCCATCGCTTACAATGTGGACAGAGGTTCCCCAACCCATTACTTTGATAGAAGAACTCCCCGATGAAATTGCTGTTGGTACAACGCACCTGGAACTCCATATTCAAGATATGGACGGTGCTATCGCTACCGTTAAAAATGGGGATTACCTTGATATTGTTATTGTTGAAAATGACTATGCCTT
>CAYYLA010000311.1:0-3665 GCA_964441785.1 uncultured Candidatus Cloacimonadota bacterium
TAAACATTTGGATTTCTTGGCATAAATGGTTCACCAAAGAAACGTGAGAATGTTGTAACAGGATCTACGATTCCTGTCTCTGTACCTGCTAATTTACTGGTGTAACCCATAAGGAACCAGAGCATCGCTTGCTCAGCAGTCAATTTTGCTACTGGAGGTAATACTGCGTTAGCATCTGCAGTAAGGAATAAGATGGTTTTTGGGTGAGTGGAAACGGATGATGGTTTTATATTTGATAAAAAAGTTAGTGGGTATGATCCCCTGGAATTAGGAGTAATACGCTCGTCATCAAGATCAAATGTTCCATCTGGGTACATCATACAGTTTTCAACGATTGATCCATGCTTTAAATAATCATCATTATGGAAAACCGCATTGTGAATTTCGGGTTCCTTGGTTGGATTGAGATTGATTAATTTAGCATAACATCCATTCTCGAAATTAGCAACACCGTCAGAACTCCAACCATGCTCATCATCACCTAAGAGTGAACGATTTGGATCTGCCGACAAGGTTGTTTTCCCTGTTCCTGATAAACCGAGCAAAAGAGCACAATCTCCAGCTTTGCCTTCATTGGCTGAACAATGCAGCGGTAAAATCCCTTCAGCAGGCAGATAATAATTCATAACTGTAAACATTAGTTTTTTTACACTACCACAATAAGCAGAACCATAAACGATACCGATACGTCTGTCAAAATCCATGGCAACTGCCATATTGGATGTTTTACCATTTGGGAATTTACGTAATCTGCCATCATACTTTGTTCCATCAAATTTGTCATAGGGAAGAACTATCAGTGTAAATTCATTATTGTAAAAAACACTGTTAGAGATATCTTCCGGGGTAGGTCTGAACATGTTGTCTGTGAATAATGCTACAAGCGCTTTGTCTGTAATTACCTTAGTCGGTAATGCATATTTTGAGTCTGCACCAATAACCCTGTCAGTTGTATAAAGTTTATCTTTAGCTTTTAGAACATCACAGGCATCATTGAATAGCATGTCAAACGTGTCCGGAGCAAGAGGAATATTGTTTGGGGAATCCCAGTCAATTGTATCTTCACTTTCAGGACGCTGCACAATAACCGTATCTTTAGGGCTTCTACCGGTAGATTCGGGTGGTGTCCATGTGTCCAGTGCTCCGCAGGCAGCTATAATAGCTTCCTTATTTTCAACCGATTGTTTGATCATGTCTACACGTGGTATATTATCCTCTACTTTGGCATGATCTTTGATAATTTCTGCTAAAATGGACTTCATTTTGTTTGATGTTAAATCCATTATCTCTCCTCCAACTTTATTCTATATATATCGAATGAAATTGTTAATTTTCTGTTAAGAGGTCAAGTTAATATTTCTTCTTTTGAAAAATTACAAAAAAAAAAGCAGCTCTTTCGAGCTGCTTTTAAAAACTAAAATATCCCTTTTATAGAGCTTCTGGTAATACAGAAACAAATTTTTTGCCTGCTTTCTTGGTTTCATATTTAACAAAACCATCGACTAAACTGAAGAGTGTATGATCTTTTCCTATACCTACGTTTAATCCTTTATGAATCTTTGTTCCTCTTTGACGAACAAGGATATTTCCAGCTAAAACTTTCTGTCCACCATATTTCTTAACGCCTAGATATTGGGGATTACTGTCTCTTCCGTTTTTACTACTACCGACACCTTTCTTATGAGCCATTATATCCTCCGGGTATTATTAATTATTAATATCAGTAATTTTCACTTCTGTGAAATTCTGTCTGTGACCTTGTTTCTTTTCGTATCCTTTTCTACGTTTTTTCTTGAAAATGATAACCTTTTTATCTTTACCATGTCCGATAACTTCAGCTGTTACTTTTGCGCTCTCGATAGTTGGGCTGCCAACTGTAATGTTCTCACCATCTTTGATCAAGAGTACGTTATCAATAGCTACTTTATCTCCCTCTTTAAGGTCAGATAAAAAAGGAACTTTTAAGGTCTGACTCTTTTCAACTTTAAACTGAGTACCTTTAAAATCTACTATAGCGTACATCATCTATCTCCTTATATTTAAAACAAATTTTTTCTAAGATGTTTAAAAAATTTTCAGGCCCTTTTATTGTCAAGTATTATATTTTGCAGTTAGTTCTTCATTTGTCGTTGCAGAGTAGATGCGGTATTCATCCTGCTCTATATCAGGATCAACTACTATAGCTATTTTATTGGATATGTCCGAAAAAATATCAGGATTTCGATCAAGATATTGCTTAACATTGTTGTGGATTACTAACCTTAATGGTTCATTCTGAATGAAATAATTGGTCCTTTGTAACCAGCGGGAAATTCGTACAGCAACCGAATCACGAGCTAATAGTCTTCCAGTTCCATTACAGTGTGGACACTGCTCGGAATAGGTGAGCAGTAGGCTTGGTCGGGTACGTTTTCTCGATATTTCCACTAATCCCAATGGACTGAAAGGGTACACCTTATTCTTTGCTCTATCTCGCTTGAGTGAATTTTTTAAGACTGCAAAAACCTCTTCTTTATCTTCATCATTGTTCATGTCGATAAAATCCACAACCATAATTCCGCTTAAGTCTCTTAGCCTGATCTGTCTTGCAACCTCTTTAGCTGTTTCTAGATTTGTCTGCTTTATAGTCTCATCATAACTGGATTTGCCTGTAAAGCTACCGGTGTTTACATCGATTGCCACTAATGCTTCGGTCTGTTGAATTGTTAAATTACCACCGCTAGGTAACTTAATTCGAGATTTGAATATCTTCTCAATCTCCTTCTCAATTCCATAAGCATCAAAAATAGGCGAATCTTCTGAATAGAGTTCAATCCTGTTTATAAGATCGGGTGCAGTGTCCTTAAGGTTTCTGGTAATATTCTTCCGCAGTTTCTTATCGTCGACAACCAGCCTGGTAACACTTGTGTTAAAGAGATCTCTGATTAATGTAAATGAAAGATCATTCTCATTAAAGATGCAGTAGGGCGGCTTAGCATGTTTAGCCTGTTTTTCAATCATTTTCCAGGTTTTATGTAAGCCGTTGTACTCTTGTTTGAAATCTTCAATATCAATGTTTTCAGTGTCTGTTCTAACAATTAATCCAACTTGTGGATCTTTAATATCGTTAAGAATCTCTTTGATTCTACCCTTTTCTGTGCCTGAAACGATTTTTCTGGAAAGAGCTATCTTTGAGCTTCTAGGGATATAGACAAGAAACTTGCCCGGGATGGATATCTTGCCTGTAACGCGAGCACCTTTCTTACCAAGAGGATCTTTTTTAACTTGAACCAGAATCTCTTGTCCGGGAGATAAAACCCTATTAATTAAGGAGGAGTTATTCTGTTTTCGTAACCGTTTCTTCTTATCAGGCAGGAAATTAAATTCCAGATCGCGATAGTGTAAAAATGCTGTGCGTGATAATCCAATATCGATAAAGGCAGCTCCCATTCCAGGGAGAACATCTTTAACTATTCCTTTGTAGATATTGCCGACAAGAATATCATGTTCTTTCTGTTCAGCAAACAGTTCAACCAGCTGATTATCCTCTAGTATTGCTACTCGAGTCTCATAATCATGGGTATTAATTATAATTTCAGTATTCATATATTTCCTTTTTTTAATTTAATAATCAGGGTATAGATGAGTCAAGTAATTTTATTGATAACTTTTTCTTGACACCAAAA
>CAYYLA010000312.1:0-2612 GCA_964441785.1 uncultured Candidatus Cloacimonadota bacterium
CTGTGTAATTCATTACATACCTCCTTCTTCAATTGTCAGATTTCTAAAGACATCTTCAAGACTGATCTTATCACGCTTCATCTCTAACAATGTCCAATCTGTTGCTTTTATATAATTATAAATTTCACTCCGTTTGTCTATATTGGAATCAAATTCTAACTGCAATCTAAACCTATTCTCACCAACAGGTTCCATGGTTAATAATGTGATATCTTCAATATGATTCGGGAAATCTCTAATCGCTTCTTCTGCGCCTTCAATTGTCAATTCCAGGGTTGTTTTGTTTTGGAAATTGGATTTAAGCTCTTCAGTAGAACCATCAGCAACTATCTGACCCTTATTGATAATAACAATCCGGTCACACACTGCTTGTACTTCCTGCAGGATATGACTGGAAATAATTAATGTTTTCTCTTTGCCTAATTCCTTGATTAATTCTCTAATTTCCACGATCTGATTTGGATCAAGACCCGTTGTAGGCTCATCAAGAATCAATATCTCAGGATCATGCAAAATAGCCTGAGCTAATCCTACACGTTGTCTGAAACCTTTAGAAAGTGTATGGATTGGTTTGTGAACAACACCTCGCAACCCACATTTCTCAATAACCTCTTTCAATCGATTCTTGAAATTAGCTATCTCTCTTACCTCGGCAATAAATTCCAAATAATCATAAACTGTCATTTCCAGATATAGAGGATTGTTCTCCGGAAGATATCCAATCTGTTTTCTGATCGCCTGTGAATCCTCAATAACATTCTGATCACCTACATGAATGTTCCCCTTGGTTGGAGACAAGAAACAGGTAATCATTTTTAACGTTGTTGATTTACCCGCGCCATTGGGTCCAAGAAATCCCAAAATCTCTCCGTCGTTGATCTGAAAATTAATATGATCTACAGCACGAAGATTTCCGTAATCTTTTACTAGATTCTGAAGTTGGATCATACGATTCTCCTTGTGTTTATTTACATTTATATATAGATAACAAGTGTCTAAAATATCGTTACAAAAAAAATGTCAAGTGAGTTTTCAGCAGTCTTATAATCCAACTGCTGAAAACTCAAAATAATCTATTTTCTCCGACCTCTTTTGCCCGAAGATTTACCAGCGTTATCAGCAGTGATATTTGGCTCTTCATAGGTGATAGAGTCACCTTCCACAATCCCTTCAATTACTTCAACCTGCTGAAAATCATTGATACCGGTTCTGATATTTGTTGGAACGTACACCGAATCATTTTCTACTTTATAAACAATATCTTCGCCATTATCATTACTGAAGATAGCCCTGATAGGAATAACAACGATATCTGTTTTCTTCTCACCAATAATAGTAATATTAGCTGTCATACCCGGTTTTAATTTTTCATCAACATTATTAATTCCTATCTCAATAGAAAATACTTTAATATTATTATAGGTAGTAGCCATAGCTGAGATTTTGGTAATAGATCCATCATAGTTTTCATAGGGATATGCATCAACCTGAATACTAACCTGTTGTCCTTTCTCAATCTTGGAGATATCCACTTCATTGATTCTGGATCGAACGATCATATGTTCCAGATCAGCAAGTTTGAGAACAACAGTACCTTCGGAGTAAGAGCTAGTACTGGCCACAACCATTTCACCCTCTTCCACCAGTTTTTGGATAACTGTTCCAGAAGCTGAGCTCAGAATATCTGTAACATTTTCCGATGTATCGATCTCTTCAATCAGTTGAAACTGTTGTAAGGCAGATCTGTAGTTGATTGCTGCTTCATCCAATGCATCTTTGTAACTATCCAGTTCATTAGCAGATAAGAATTCCTTCTCGAATAATTCCAACTTTTCATTATAAGTCTCTTCCGCATTAATTTTACGAATTTCAGCCAGTTCAAGATTGTTTTTGATACGCAGGATTGTTTCAGCCTGGTTGTAATCCGGTTCGATTCTGGCAATAACATCACCCTCGTGTACAAAATCCCCTTCGTCTACATATAACTTAAGAACCTTTCCACTTACCTTGGATTTTACATTTATCTCTTTGATAGGATAAATCTCTCCAGTCTCTTCCAATTTTACAACGATCTCACCAGTTTCAACTCGATTGCCTTTGATGGTTTTATTGATATCTGCTTTATCGCCATTCTTTCCACAACCGGTTATAAGTAACAATGTAATTACCAGCATTCCGACTATTCTGTTTTTCATCTATACTCCTATCTATTTATATTCCATTGCATCAATATGAAATTCCAGGGTTTGATCATTACGTAAGATCTTCAACATTATTTTGTCTCCTACGGCAATATCCGAAACAGCCAATTCTGCATCATCCGTATCCTTGATATAATTCCCATTGATTTCAATAATAATATCACCCTTTTCCAATCCTGCTACATCGGCAGGTCCATTTCGATCGATAGTATTCACAATCACACCATCGGTTGATTCCAGTTTGAGATAGGACGCCATAATCGGGTTAATATCCTGAACCCGGAAACCGAACCAGATATCCCGAATTTTACCATGCTCTATAAGTTCATTAGTAATTTTACGCACTCGATCTATCGGTTTCCTCAACCACAGGGTTCCCGACAGGGGATCGACGGGGATGTCCAGGTTTAC
>CAYYLA010000312.1:2622-3638 GCA_964441785.1 uncultured Candidatus Cloacimonadota bacterium
AATATCCTGAACCCGGAATCCAAACCAGATATCCCGGATCTTACCATGCTCAATGAGTTCATTTGTGATTTTTCGTACCCGATCTATCGGTATTGAAAATCCCATCCCGATACTTCCACCGGATTCAGAGAATATAAAGGTGTTTATCCCAATAACTTCGCCATAGATATTTACCAATGGACCACCACTATTCCCCGGATTAATTGCAGCATCAGTTTGGATCATCTTACGATACACCTTCCCATCACGATTCTCGGCAAAATTTCTATCAACTGCCGAGATAACACCAACCGAAACACTGGGTTTACTATCCTTAATCAATAATCCATAAGGATTTCCCACTGCTATCGCCCATTCACCAATCATAAGGTCATTGGATAATCCCAGTTCTGCCGAAGGTAAATCACTGCCATTTATCTTAATCACAGCAAGATCATGTATAGTATCAGAACCAATAATGCTGGCATCAAACTGTCGTGCATCCGGTAACATAACGGTTAACTTAGTTGCACCTTCAACAACATTTGCATTGGTAATGATATAACCATCATCACTGATGATAACACCTGATCCAATCCCCTTCACTTCACGACGATATGGTACATTATCAAAAAATCCAAAGAATGGATTATCAAAAGGGTTTGTATATCGTCGTACAATCTCTGTTTTAATTACATTCACACTGACAACTGCTGATCCAACCTTTTCCACCGCCTGAGTGATAGCGTTACTGCGACTGATAGATAGTTCCTCATTTGCAAAATCTCTCTCTCTTTGTGATCGTTTTTCTGTTTCGGAGACCTTATCTCCTTTTCGGTTCAACACACCCAGTACATTGTCTTTATCTAATCTGGGATTGTATTTATTTACCAGTAAAATGGCTACAATAATTAATGCTATTATTAATAATCCGTCTCTCTTTTTCATAATCTCCTACCATCGTTTCAAAATAGGTTCGGCGGTCTCTTTGTTAAGCTCTTCCTGCTTTCTCATCAATGCATAATATTTGTTATTAT
>CAYYLA010000313.1:0-3610 GCA_964441785.1 uncultured Candidatus Cloacimonadota bacterium
TTAATCTGCTTTTTTCCTTTATTACGCCAAAGGCGTATAAATCTTTTTTCTTTATTCTTTTTTCTTTTTTCTTTTGTACGCCAAAGGTTTACAAGCCTCTGGATTGCGTATAAATCTTTTGTCTTATTCTTTCGTGGTTTTAGTGCTTTTGTGATTTCGTGGTGAAAAATAATCGAATCAGATATTCAACCCTAAATTGATCATTGCGCTCTTTGTTGTTTGATAATCTTTATGGACTATCCCCAACATTCCATAGGCTTTTGCTGCTTCTATATTTTCTGGTTTATCATCAATAAAGAGGCATTCTGTTGGATCCAGATTGAATAATTTCAGTCATTCTATATAGATTTTAGGATCTGGTTTTAGTGATTTAAGCTCGTAGGAGAGCATCAAACGATCCTTGAAATGTTTCAGGAAATCGTAGTGTTTCATCACATAGGGGAAATGCATTTCATCTGTATTGGATAGAATATAGGTTGGATATTTATCGTTAACATCCAGGATTAATGATTCCATTTCCGGCATAGGGAAAAAAAGGTCACACCAATGTTTTTCAAAATCGTCAAAGGTATAATCCAAATTATAGCTCTTGCTCATTAATCTGGCAAATTCATATTTATCAATTGTACCGGAACCGAGCAGGTCAAGTTTACTGATGAAATCATTGAAATCAATAGATCCGGGATTAATCTTAAAATTAGTCAATAGTCTGGCAAAATCATAATCGATGAGCACTTTACCCAGATCGAAAATTACGTTTTTTATCATTATTTCTCCAAAATTATAGTAACGGGGCCATCATTAACCAGCGAAACATCCATGTGTGCTCCAAATATTCCAGTTTCAACTTTTACACCCAGAGATCGTAATTGTGAGGCAAATTCCTCGTATAAACGGTCAGCTTCTTGTGGTCTGGCTGCATCAACAAAACTTGGACGCCTGCCTTTGCGGCAATCTGCATAGAGTGTAAATTGTGACACCAGCAGAACCGATCCATTTACATCGAGCAACGAACGATTCATTTTGCCTTCATCATCTTCAAAAATTCGCAGTTCTACGGTTTTTTTCGCAAGCCAGCCAATTTGCGACCCATCATCTGTAGCTGATACTCCAAGAAGTATCATCAAACCTTTATCTATTTTACCTGTTATCTTTGCATCAACAACTACACTTGCTGATGATACGCGCTGGATTACGAGCTTCATTGATTATTCCTCATGAGCACCGCCAAAAGTCAAACCTATGGAAAATCCAAGCAGATTTTCTTTTTTGTAAACACGATAATAAGCATTTAGAGATGTTCCACCACCTCTCTTGCCTAAATGGATAAATGAAAAATTAATGGGTAAGGATGGCATATATTCAGACTCCTTGGACCATTTTTCATAACTAATGCGTTCATCCCTGACTCGCTGGTATATCAACCCTAAGCCAGCTCCAACAAGTAATAAATTATTGCTCTCTGTATTGTTAACTAAGTTAAAGTTATATAGAGCGTTAAATTCCCTATGAATCAAAACTGACCCTTTATTATATGGCATTTCATATAAACCTAGTGTAGAACCGTTACAAAATTGCAAAGAATATACTGTTCTATTCCTTTGATAAAAGTAATTTACATCTAAGATAACATGTACTTTGTCTTCAAACTTTCTAATAAGGCCCATATTAGCTGTTATAAAGGTTCTTGATAAAACTTCTTTCCTTTGAGATTTAAACTCACCAGCCAAAGAAAGAAAAATAAATATTAGAATTACAACTAATGTAAATTTTTTCACCTATTACCCCCCGACTCCTCATCATCTTCCATCGTAACACCGAGCATGATCAGCAATCCTTTCTAGATTTGTCCTGTGATTTCACTATCAACCTTTACGTTTGCAGAGGAAACACGTTGTATGATTAATCGCACAGCTATTCCTTAGAGATTCCACCAAAATTAAATCCAAAGGAACATCCGACAATGTTTTGCTTTTCATAGATTCTTACATAAGCGTTAAGAGAAGTACCAAAACCCTTTTTTCCAAGATGATGATATGAAATATTTATTGGAATAGAGGGTAGATATTCTGTTTTATTAGACCAATTTTCATAACTTAGCCGTTTATTTCTTACAGTTTGGATAATCAATCCAGCTCCAGCACCAACCAGAAACAGATTTCGGCTTTTGTATTGATAAATCAAATCAAAATTATAGAGGAGATTCAATTCTCTGTGTTTCAGAATTATACCTTTTTTATATGGAGCTCCCATTAGATATGGAGCTGAGCCATTGCAGAATTGTAATGAATAAACAGAGTTTTTTCTCTGATAAAAGAAACCAGCATCAAAAATCAAAAAACCTGCATCATTTCCACCATCCTCCATACCAATATTGAAAGCCATGAAACTACGGTTAAAGACATCTTCTTCAAGCTCAGCATTTTCATTTGAAAAAGCTAAAACATAGGTTATAGTAATAAGTAAAATTAATATGATTTTTCTCATGATTTAACTACTTGATAGTTTTCTGGAAACAGGATACGCTCAACCATTTCGATAATAATATGCAGAATCATCATGTGAATTTCTTGAATACGATCAGATTGATCAGCAGGTATAATCAGGGAATGATCAACGAGATCTTTGAGTTTTCCACCCTCGTTTCCCAAAAGCCCTAACGTTGTAAGTTTCAATTCTTTTGCCTTGGTTACCGCTCTTACAACATTCTCGGAATTACCGCTGGTTGACAAAGCTATCAGGATATCACCATCATTTCCAAAAGCCTCAACCCCACGGGCAAAGATCTCTGCAAAGCCAAAATCATTACCAACACAGGTAATATGGGATGGATCCGATATAGCAATAGCCGGCAATGCTTTTCTTGATTGCTTGAACTTACCGGTCATCTCTTCAGCGAAGTGCATCGCATCGGTCATACTGCCACCATTCCCGCAGATGAGAACCTTGTTACCTTTTCTGTAAACATCAGCCATTAACCAGGAAATATCGTTCATCACAGACATATTCTTCGGACTTTCCAGAAACTGATCCAAACTTGATCTAAGCTGATTAAAAGCCTGTTTAATGTGTGTATCCATAAATCCCTCTTTTCAATTTCAATCTGTAGATTATTGCTAACTAATATTTCGATGATTTTTAGTCAATAATTAATGACAAATACAAGATAAAGGTTTAAGGTTAAAGGTGAAAGGTGAAAGGATTTCGGGTAATTAGAATCCTGTGAGGAAATAAAAGGCAGTAGATAGTAGGTGGTGAAGTAGTATGTAGGGGTAATTGCTGATAATTATTTGAGTAGCATTTAATAATGTGAGATGGAAAAAGGGAAAAGGGAAAAGTAAGAAATTATCCTTGAGGAGCTCATGGAATTCGTAAAACTCGTAGAAATTCAGTTGGAATACAATTGAAACCCAGTGAAATTTTATCACGCCTCCTCTGAAGAGGGGAATTTTACCTCTCGTTTAATTTGTAATATTAAAAAACATGAGAACTAATTGTTTTTCTTAATCCTTACCAAAACACTAACTTGTTGATAAATCCGATTCCCCTCTCTAGAGGGGTGGCATCCGGGCTTTTGCGGATGACGGGGTGTTGAATAATGCCAATATTC
>CAYYLA010000314.1:0-3593 GCA_964441785.1 uncultured Candidatus Cloacimonadota bacterium
CTTTAAAACTTTTCTGAGGAAGTTCAACTATAACTTTTCCGTCTTTTTTAAGGATTGTAACCTCGTTTAAAAAGACACCTTCACTAATCTCAATAACCGCTCTCGCTTCTACTATTCCTGAGCTAACATCTCTAAATTTAATCTTCATTCATTCTCCAAAACTATTCTCTATTTCTATATATTCCGTTACCAGATTGTCCGATGGATTTTATCAAATCAACAAACCACTTTTTGTTTGGATCAAAAGCCTTTCCACCTTTGATACGCCCAAACTCAATGCAGCGCATTTCATTTTCGTAATCTTCATCCATTCCAACCACACCGCTTTGACCATTGAGACCGAACATCACAGCCTGATCAGCAGTTTTAATTATCAATTCAAGATCGCGTGGACATGGAGCTGCTGAGCGGCTGAAATAGCCACTTTTAAGAACAAGTACTTTTTGAGCATCCAACTCATCGGAAAATTTCTTTCCAAACCATTTTCCCACATGGATATCATCAAGACGAACATGTCCAAAAGCATCACGCTTAACATCTCTTCCCTGAGCTTCTAACTCTGCCACAATCCTTTCCAGTCCTGCACCTTCACTAAGGAAAATATTTACACAATCTTTTTTATCCATTAATCGTCTTAGACGATGCATCTCTTTATCAAAATCATAGA
The DNA here is from genome assembly GCA_964441785.1 of uncultured Candidatus Cloacimonadota bacterium. GTDB lineage: Bacteria > Cloacimonadota > Cloacimonadia > Cloacimonadales > TCS61 > CAYYLA01. The sequence goes on from CAYYLA010000314.1 coordinate 668, forward strand.
TTATTTCTGGGATATAAACAGCATCAATATCCCAGCGATCTCTTGAAAGTAATATCTCTGGAAGAAACTCTCTATCAGCCAGACGTTCTTTATAACGCATTGCGGTAAATGCCGTTAACCAACCACAATTTCGTCCCATAACTTCATGAATCAACAATTGCCGTGGACTGGTTGTATTTTCATTGACCATATTCTCAAAAAATATTGCCCCTTGCTCAGCAGCAGTCCAGGCACCCATGGTTTGAAGTATAGGGTTAACATCATTATCAATTGTTTTAGGAAGGCCTACAACAGTCAAATCGTAGCCATTTTCCTCTAAATAGGCAGCAAGATTGGCAGCTGTGGTATTAGTGTCATCACCACCTATTGTGTGTAAAATTGTAATACCATCTTTCCGCAATCGTTCTGCTGCTATCTGAAGTGGATTTTCACCAGGTCTTACATATCCCTTTTTAACACAATCCTTAACATTGGATAATTTGACTCTGCTGTTTCCGAAAACAGATCCACCAAAATTATATAACAATTCTGCTTTTTTACGAGTTGTTTCATCCACAAAAATTTTATTACCCAGTAATAAGCCACGATAACCATGGAGATAACCAATAATCTCAGCGTCAGGTATTATCTCCGTATAACGTTTGATAAGCCTACCAATGGATGCAGACAGACATGGAGCAAGTCCACCGGATGTCAATATTCCAATTCTATGTTTCAAGAATTCCTCCTGATAATTATTTTGGTATATCTTTTAAAAATATGCCCAGGAATGACAAGTTTTTTCTAATCTCCAAAGTGAATTCCCACTCCTCTAGCAGTTTTAACAAGGTATGAAGATGGATCTACAAAATTGAATTTGCTAATTGCATCTGTTAGTTTTACAGATACGATATCATTATTTTTATAAGCGACCATATGGCCGAATTGTTTTTCTAAAACCATCTCAAAGGCTTTTACACCAAATTGTGTAGCCAGTACGCGGTCGAATGAAGTGGGAGTACCTCCCCTTTGCAAATGACCAAGAATAGTGGCTCTGATATCAGCATTGATATCCAACTCTTTTAACTCCTGCATTAAGCGGATAGCAGCACCTGTTAAACGAATATGCTGATATCCAATTTCGTTTGATTCGATACCAACTACCGAGCCACCAATAGGTCTGGCACCTTCGGCAATAACAACATTCACAAAACCACGTCCGCAATTATTAACATTTTCTATATGCTCTTTCACCTTATTGATATCATAAGGAATTTCCGGGATAAGACAGATCTCTGCACCACCTGCAAGCGCTGCATGCAGAGCTATCCAACCTGCTTCTCTACCCATTACCTCAAGAATCATCACTCGATGATGACTGGCAGCAGTTGTTACAAGCTTATCCACAGATTCTGTAGCTATCTGAGCAGCAGTTTGAAAACCAAAAGTAAAATCCGTTGCAGAAAGATCATTATCGATTGTTTTGGGAACACCGATAATGTTAAGACCCTTTTCATAAAGAGCTTGAGAGATACGCTGAGAACCATCTCCACCAATATTAATAACAGCATCAAAATTATTATACTGCAATTTTCTAATCATCTCATCGGATCGATCGACTCCGATCCAATTACCATCCTTATCCTTCACAGGCCATTGGAAAGGCCCACCTTTGTTGGTTGTTCCAAGGATGGTTCCACCTCTAAAATGTATACCAGCAACCTTTTTATTATCAAGTATCTCCAACTCCATCGGCTCTTTCAAAACACCGTTGAAAGCATCAATACTACCAACAATTTCCCAATTCTTCTCTTGGGAAGCACGTTTTACTATCGCACGAATTACAGCATTCAACCCGGGACAATCCCCACCACCGGTTAATACAAGACATCGTTTTTTCATATATACTCCATACTTAATTTTGCTTTTGAACTGCCATAATTTTATTTCATGATATTTCGTAAACTCATTTTTTGATATGGAATTAGAAAAAGCGATCCTACATAATAAGACCGCTTTTTATCAAAAAATTTATAATCGATTATTTCAGCAATAACATCTTTTTTGTTTCAGTATAAGATGGGGTAACCAATTTGTAGAGATATACACCGGATTCCGTATCGTCAGCATCCCAATTGAATTGCTGCTCTCCCTCACTAAAAGATCTTGATATCACTTTCTGACCTTTGATATTATAGATTGTGAGTTCACCGGTTTCACCTTCTGCAATTGAGAAGAAGATGTCCGTTTTAGGATTAAACGGGTTAGGGAAGTTTCCAAGCAGGTTGGATGCTTCCGGTAGATCCGGTTGAGGTTCCTCATCATCATTTATATCAACAGTAATACTGTAGTTACCAAGTTCTTCTGTTGATCCATCCCATCCCACAGACTCAAGTGTGTAAAGGTAGGTTGCATTAGCTGTAATCTCATTATCAATAAAAGTGTAGGTTGTTTCCTGGGTTTCATTCTGCGCCTGTTGACTATGGATAAGCAACTGATCACGATAGAGATTATAATGAGACAGATTAGACTCCGATTGTGTTACCCAGGTCACAGATACAAACTCATTATGGAATACTGCTGCTGTGAATGATGATAGGGTTACGGGGAGGGTTTGGTCTTCACCATTAGAGCCTGGAGAACCAAAATCACCAGCATCATCAACATAGGATAACTCTCTTGAAGTTGCTGTGATCCAATTATCATAACTATTATTATCTTCATCCCATGAACCAGTAAACACCATAGAAGCACCATCTGGATCGGGCCAGTTTGTACCGCCATCATATTCGACTCTATCAATCTCATTATTAACATTGTCATTTAAAATTATCTCATCATCACCATTGCTTAAAGTAAATCCGGAATATTCGTAATCGCAAGAATAGTTACCATTTGATCCAGAGTTTTCATTATTACCCAAAACAGGAAAACCATTTGGGCTGAT
>CAYYLA010000315.1:0-424 GCA_964441785.1 uncultured Candidatus Cloacimonadota bacterium
CAATATAGTGAGACAACATTAAATGCTTTTGTCGAGCAATCCAAAGATGCCATTATTCTACTAAATAAAGAGGGTGATATCTTGATGTGGAATCAAGCCCAGGAAGATTTAAGTGGATACACCTTTTCAGAGGTCAAGAATGGAAAATTATGGGATATACATTGGGAGATGTTAACTGACAAACGACAAAAAGAGCAAAACAAACAGCATTTTTCTAACTATATTCAAGGTATATTAAATCAACATCCCGATAATTGGGATAAAGAGATTAAGCTTGCAAAAATGAAATCTAAAGATGGATCAATCAAATATATCCAACAAAGAATCTTTCCAATTGTAACCTCTTCTGGATTACTTGCAGGCAGCATCTGCAGAGATATAACACAGAAAGAAGAATATAAGTTGGAACGGGCTAAAAATGAAG
>CAYYLA010000315.1:468-3592 GCA_964441785.1 uncultured Candidatus Cloacimonadota bacterium
ATTCAGAAGTCTTTTTGAGAATATAAATGTTGGTGTTGCACTTCATGAAATGATATTTGACAGTGATGGAAACCCTGAAGAATTTATTTTCCTCGATGTAAATCCTAAATATGAAGAGATAACTCACTTAAAGAAGAATAATATAATCAATAAACGAGGGAGAGAAGTAATACCCAACATCGAAGCTAAGTGGTATCTAATCTATGGTGAGGTTGCCAAAACAGGTAAACCGATCCAGGTTATTGACCACTCTGAGTATCTTGATAAGTACTGGGACATAAGGGCTTATTCAACTGGAGGTAACAAATTTGCTGTAGCAATGTCTGATATTACTGGAAAGATTAAAGCTGAGAAAGAGATATTGAAAGCTAAGAATGAAGCAGAACGATATCTTGATATGGCAGGGAGTATGTTTGTTTCACTTAACACTAGGGGAGAGATAGTACTTCTTAACCAAAAAGCAGTGGAAGTAATGGGTTATGACATATCGGAAGTCTTAGGCAAAAACTGGTTTGATCTATGCATCCCCCAAAAAATATCTATGAAGGTAAAAGAAGTATTCGAAAAGATAATGAGGGGTAACCTGGAAGGTATTGAGCACTTTGAGAATGATATCATAACAAAATCGGGAGAACTCAAAACAATTTCATGGAATAATTCTTATATAAGGAATGATGAGGGAGAGATAACATACCTTTTGAGTTCTGGAAATGATGTTACAGAGATAAAAAAGACCCGGACAAAATTGATAAAAAGTGAAGAGATGTACAGAGGACTCGTAAATACAATTAATAGTGGTGTTGCAATCTATCAGGTTGAAAATGATGGCAAATCAGGTTCTGATTACATTATTAAACAGTTCAATAAATTATCCTTAGAACATGAAGGATTGACAGAGGAACAAGTTATCGGAAAATCACTTAAAGATATAAGACCAAACATAGATGAATATGGTTTGATAGAAGTATTTCGTAATGTATGGAAAACGGGAGAGCCTGCTTTTTATCCAGCAAAAATCTATATTGATGAAAATTTTTCCAATTATTATGAAAATAGAGTATTTAAATTACCCAGTGGAGAAATTGTAGCTATATATGATGATGTAACTGAAAAAGAAAACACCTCAGATAAATTAAAAGAGAGTATTGAACGATTCAACCTTGCTATGAATGCCTCTCAGGATGGTCTGTTTGACTGGAATCTCATCACCAATGAGATCTACTATTCCCCCGGTTGGAAATCAATGGTTGGTTATAAGGAAGATGAATTGCCGAATGATTTCTCGGTTTGGGAAGCCTTAACAGATCCTCTGGATGTAAAAGATTCATGGGATTTACTTAATAAAGTTATCAATAAAGAGTTGCCAAGATTTTACAAAGAATTCAAAATGAAACATAAAGATGGTCATTGGATTGATGTCTTATCAAGAGCGGATGCTATCTTTAATGATCAAGGTAAAGCAGTTAGAATGATCGGAACTCACGTTGATATTACCGAAAGAAAGCAGATCCTGGCTGAACTTGAAAAACATAAAAAACAGTTGGAAGAATTAGTTGCTGAGAGAACAAAGGAATTAGAAGAGAAAAATCAGCGACTGGAGAATTTGAATAAGTTATTTGTAGGAAGAGAATTCAGGATAAAAGAGTTACGTGATCAAGTCCGTGAGTTAGAGAAAAGAGATAATTTCGACAAATAACACAGAGGGTAAAATGAAGATAAGAGCAAGATTATTAATATTTATTACATTAATTATCAGCAGTCTTTATTCAATAGATTTAACCCAGAAAGAAATTGAATGGATAGGAGAACATCCCGACATAACGATAGGGATAAGTGAATCCTGGTCACCACTTGTAATAATAAATGATGATGGCTCATTATCTGGATTTGATGTTGATTATTTAGATAAAATTAATGAGTTAACCGGGCTGAATATCAAATTACAAACTGGCAAATGGGATGATATCGTAAAACAAGCAAAGGCAAAAGAGTTAGATGGTTTAGCAGAATCTTCAGTAATTGAGGAACGACTAAAGTATTTCAATTTTACGGATTCCTATAATTCTCAGATATATCTTCTTGCAACAATCCCTGATAATCTAGATCAGCTTAAAGATTATGAATCGTTAAAATCAAAAAAGGTTAGTTGTCTTAAAGGCAACGCCTGGGTAAAAACAATTCGAGATTCAATAAAGTTTAAAGAACATATTGAGACCAATTCCGAGTATGAATCATTTAGTCTTGTATTAGAAGGAACTTCAGATTGCTCATTTTTGCCATTAGTGATGTATTTAGAGTTAAGACGATTGTATTACAATAACCTTGTAATAGCGCATATATTTGATGAAGAACAGTTCAAATTACACTTGGTATATTCTATCCGTAAGGACTGGCCCGAGCTTGTAAGCATTATTAACAAAGCCATGAAGGAGATTTCTGAGGAAGAGACAGAGAGTATGATGATTAAATGGATGGGCATTTATCCACAGCGTCCAGAGATCATGACAGCTCTAACAGAAGAAGAAACGCGTTGGTTACAAAACCATCCTGTAATAAAAATCTGCCCTGATCCTTATTTCCCTCCTATAGATTATTTTGATGAAAAAGGAAAATACTTAGGTATTTCAGCAGATTATATGAAATTAATCGAAGCAGATTTAGGTATTACCTTTGAAATAATCCAATGTGAAACCTGGGATGATGTTTTAGAAAAAGCAAAAAACAGAGAAATCGACATGATCCCGGCAGCTGGCCAATCCCCCCAAAGAGAAGAATATTTGAATCATACAGACCCTTATCTGATATACCCTGGTGTATATATAACAAAAGAGGGAAAGGAAAATCTATCAAATATTAATGATTTAGCAGATAAACGTGTTGGATCTGTATCCGGTTATGTCTGGGAAGAGATGTTTTCTCTTTATCATCCAGATAAAGAACTGGTAAAATTCTCTTCACTGAAAGATGGGTTACGTGAAGTTTCTATGGGAAATCTTGATGTAATGATTGGTACCCTTCCAATTGCCCTTTATTATATAGAAGAAGAAGGTATACACAATCTCAAAATAGCAGGAGAAACCGGATATTATACAAAATTATCAATTCACACTCGTAAAGATTGGCC
>CAYYLA010000316.1:0-3588 GCA_964441785.1 uncultured Candidatus Cloacimonadota bacterium
ATTTCCAATAATCACAACTACCTTCTACCTACTACTTACTACATACTACCTACTAATTCCTCAAGGGTAACATTATTCAATACTTGTCCGCCAATCTTCTGGGCGGATTCAATCTTCCATTTTTCATTTCATCGCGTCGTAGCAGAACGAATACGGGTATTCATTATTCATTGTCTATCCCTTCAATGCATAGATTAATGCAGTCGTAAGCTTAAGTACATCTTCGTTTGTTTTTTCCAGGATATAAGCTAATTTGCGGGAAATTTCCAACGATACTTTGAAGCCTATCTGAGGATATTTATTGCAGACAGCCAGGAAGTCTTTCTGGGACAGGGTATAGACTTCACAATCTGTTTTGGCTATTGCATTGGCTGTTCGTTTGCTGAATCCTAACAATCCAATCTCTCCAAAAAAAGGATGATCCTGTGATTTCAGCACGGTGAAGGTTTTATTGATTTCACTATCCTCATCAGACTGATATTCAATCATAGTTAATTTTTTGGTTATCATAACTGATCCGGAATGAAGAATAAAGAGTAAATCGCTTTCTTCATTTTCCCTGATAATGGGTTCATCAGCTTTATATGATTTTTCCTTTAACTTAGCAGAAAATATTTTTAACTCTTCCGCTGATAGATTCTCGAATAATACGACCTTTTTCAAAAATTGTGTGTCCATATCTACCTCAAATTACGATGACTTTATCGAATTCCTGGATAACATAGTCATCATCAGGTTTAATTTTAACATGACTGCGATTATTAGTAAGGTTAAGTTTTTTGCCGGATAATTCAAATTGCTTCTTAATGAACTGATCAATCCCGGTTGTGTCGTTAGAAACGATTTTATCGATAGAAAATTCGGGTTGAGCAGAGATGATTCCAAGAGCGATCATTCCATCTTTATCTTTAAGATATTGAGTCAGTTCGAGATAGGTTTTACCGATAAAATCATTAGAAATAGTTCGTTCCAGAAATCCTTTTTTATTATTGTTTTTCAGCAATTCCTGGATGAAAGCGGGGATAGAAGGATTGAGGGTGGAGTTACCCAGCATATTACCACCGACTTCATCGAAGATAACAACATTGCTAATTTTTTCACGACGTATATTGGGCAGGTATTTTTTCTCTTTCAGCTGCAAACTTATGCTCCCTTTCGGGTTCATATAGATAATGTTATGGGCTGCTATTATGGAACGTTCATCCGAAGGTGTTCCATTGGGTAGGCTCTCATCATAAAGAACAATAATATCTCTGGCATGTTCAACCCGACCCTTTATCAGGATCTCCTGATTGGTAAAATCTCCACGAATTATCTTAAGTTCCAGATTAGGAAAATTATTGTGAAGCGAGTTAAAAAAATCTTCGGAATTCTCATTTATCAAAACAATAGGGGGGACATCGGCAGATTCGGAATTAGACAGGTACTCCAATATGCTTCGACCCGAGTTATTCCAGCCGCAAATTAACAGATGATTCTTGTCTCTGATATTACTCAAACCTTTCCTCTCTTTGATTTTCTTATCTATAAAATTACTGGCAACAAATGCCGTAAAAGTGGAGAATGATATAAAACCCAACAGGATGAAGATGATACCGATAATTCTACCCCAGAAGGTTACAGGATATAAATCGCCATAACCAACGGTTGTTATCGTTACCAGAGACCACCAGATAGCATCAAAGAAATTCCTTATATTGTTACCTCCGGCATGGTATTCAAACAATAAAACACCGGTTGCTCCTGACAGGACGACCAGGATGATTAGTAAAATATTCTTAGATACTAACCCAAAATCTCTGTTTTTTTTAATAAAATTTCTTTTTCTCTTTTTGACTTTTTTCAAACCATCACCCTTTAATTTTGTTCGAATATAAACATTGTTCTCGGAATCATTTTGGCAAGAATTTTATTATTTAGGATATTAAAAAGGGAGAACTTTTTACAATAATTTTAACTATGATCGGGGAAAAATAAATGTACTTGCTCATATTGGATAGAATATGTTGGATTGCAAATAAAAAAAATATATGTTCATTTTAGAACGGTTTCAAGTTGAAAACGAACACATAAAATGGATTATGAATAATCTAACTTACTGCAAAATAAGATAAAGAATAATTGGCACGTCAATTGCTTTATTTTTTCCATGTCGCTGATTAAGATAGTGTGAAAATAAAAAATATGAAAATATTTATTGACAGAAAAGTTGCTATATAATCAAAGCGAATTATGAATTAAAAAAAAAGATAAAGGAGGTTTTCATGATTATCAATTTAGTACCGCAAGGCGATAGATCATAATTCGAGGCTGATCAAACACTGGAATTATATGCAGACTTCTTAAAGAGGTTTGTTTAAAAAAAATAATAACCTTATTTATTCGTAAATAAGTAAATATATTCGTAGTGGGATCAGTCTGAATAAGAACTGATCCCACTATAATTTTGTCCAGAAATGGCTCTAAGTGGGATCCCACTTAGAGCCATTTTTTGTTCATTAAAGAAGCATAGAGTTGTCCAGAATTTTAAGGAGGTGGATATGAAAGCGATTGTAATGCGTATTGTTAAATTTTGCTACAATTGGCCTTTCAGGGTTATCCTGGCAGATTTGGAATAGTGCTGTAATTGCATGGAATAATCATGGTGAATCAAACTTGGAATAATACCAGTTGATTATGGTTATCCCACCTATCCAAACTAAAAGGAAACAATGGAGGTTAAATGAAACAAGGTTACACAGTTTTTAGAATTGAGAATTAAAACAGAGATCTTCAAAAAAATAGATTTAAAAAAAGAAGTTTATTCTCTGTAAGAACAAAAGGAGGAATATATGTTCGAGTTTATCATCACATTTACAAATAGTGGAATTACATTCACTTACAGAGATTGCAGAATATTATTTTAATAGCTGGCCAATCTCTGTAATACAAACAGGGAGAAGCGAAAAATGAATCTGAAAGAGTTAGGTTGGAACAACGAATTGGCAACAGAGTTCGCCATGATAAGCACAAAAGATCATGTGCCGGGTCGAGTAGTTGCTGAACATAAAAATATTTATATGGTTATAAGTGAAGAGAGTGAGTTAAAGGCTGAGTTGTCAGGTAGATATTGGTATGACCTGCAGCAGGCTTGTGCAACTAAAGGTGACTTACCAGCGGTAGGTGACTGGGTTGAGCTGAGTCATCAGGAAGGTGCGGATAGAGCTATGATACACAATACCCTGTCGCGAAAGAGCAAATTTTCGCGGAAGATGAAGGTATCTGGAGGTAAGAAATTGGAGACCTTCGAGAATGCAACCTTTCTGGGTGGAGGAAAAACAGAAGAGCAGATTGTAGCAGCCAATGTTGATCTGGTGGTTTTGGTCTTAAGTAGTGATAATAAAGTTAATTCAGGATTAGTAGAACGGTTTCTGACATCGGTTTGGGAGTCAGGTTCGGAACCGTTAATAGTGTTAAATAAAATTGATATTGATATAGAGTGGCCCGAAAAAGTAAGTGTTTTGGAATCCTTTGCCATGGGTATACCTGTGCTTCCCATAAGTGCAGAGACCGGGAATGGTGTAGAGGATTTGGAGAATCATCTGACCT
>CAYYLA010000317.1:0-3587 GCA_964441785.1 uncultured Candidatus Cloacimonadota bacterium
GTTTCTTCTTTTACTTCTTCTACAACTTCTTCAGCTGTTTCTTCTGTTTCTTCTTCTTTGATCTCAGCTGATCCTTCCATCATTGACTGTTTTCCTTCTATTACAGCATTAGCCATAATGTCTGCAATTAATTCTATAGCTCTGATTGCATCATCATTTGCTGGGATTACATAATCAATTAAATCAGGATCTGCATTTGTATCTACCATTGCAATAATTGGAATATTCAGCTTCTTAGCTTCATGTATTGCAATACTCTCTTTCAAAATATCTACAATGAATATTGCTGATGGTTTGCGATCCATCTCTCTGATACCTGAAAGTGCATTGTTGATTTTTTCATACTGGCGTTTCATCTTTGTAGCTTCAAGCTTTGTGAAACTACTGATTGTGCCATCTTCATTGATTTGTTCATAATAATCTAATTTATCAATACTGCGTCTGATTGTTTGCATGTTTGTTAACATACCACCATACCAGCGATTGCTTACATAATAAGAAGCACATTTCTTTGCTGCTGTTTCTATAGCTTCTTTCGCTTGCTTTTTTGTCCCGACAAAAAGTACTGTTCCACCTTTACTTACAACTTCCTTAAGGAACATAAAGGCTTCATTTACAGAATCAAGAGTCTGTTTTAAATCTAATATATGGATACCATTTCTTTTGATAAAGATATATTTATCCATTTTGGGGTTCCATTTATGGGTTTGATGACCAAAATGAACACCGCTTTCTAACAATTGTTTCATTGATACAACTGACATTTTCTCTCCTTATTACGGTTACTTTTTAGCTCTCAGAAATTCCCTGCAATTCAATCATGATTTAAAAATCAAGACACCGCCTTGCATCTTTCTGAAAGCAGTATAAAAATATTTCCTAACGTTTTGAGAATTGGAATTTCTTTCTCGCTTTTGGGAAACCTGGTTTCTTTCTTTCAACCATACGTGAATCCCTGGTAAGAAATCCTTCTTTCTTCAATGTCGATCTTAAATCTGCATCATATTTACATAGAGCTCTTGCGATTCCATGCAAAATTGCACCAGCTTGACCTGATAGACCGCCACCTTTAACATTTGCAGATACATCAACTTTATCTGATAATCCTACAAGTTTAAGGGGCTGTTCGATAACCATCTCAAGTGTTTCACGACCAAAATAATTTTTCATTGTGCGCTTGTTAGCAACTCTTTTACCGGTGCCTGGAGTTATTCTCACTCTGGCTGTAGCTTCTTTTCTTCTTCCTACTGCATCAAAATATTGCATTCAATTTCCTCCTAAATGGATACAGATAAAGGCTGAGGTTTTTGTGCCTGATGCGGATGCTCGCTACCGGCATATACTTTCAATTTCTGAATAATCTGTCTTCCTAAGATATTCTTCGGAAGCATTCCCTTTACCGCTTTTATAATAATCTCTTCTGGCTTTGTTTCTAACATTCTTTTGAATGGTGTTACTGTTAAACCATCAGGATATCCGCTATAACGCTGATAAGTTTTGGATAATTCTTTGTTACCAGTTAACTTGATCTTCTCTGCATTGATAACGATTACATAATCCCCTGTGTCTAAATGAGGACTGAAATAGGGCTTGTTCTTCCCTCTTAAAACAGAAGCTACTTTTGTAGCTAAACGACCTAAAACCATATCAGCAGCATCGACCACATACCAGTCCTGCTTAATCTGATCAGCTTTCGGAGTTAATGTTTTCATCTTTTCTCCTTTAAATATACATACTTCTAATGATCGGGTGAGACAAAATATTTATCCCTCCCTTTTGCTGTCAAGTTTAATGATGATAATCACTTTTAAATATCACGATTTTATAAATTTATGTAAATTTGTTGCCAAAAAAAATATTCTTAATCAATTTGGATTACAAGACTGAATTTCAGACGGATTTCTTTTTTGTAATTCTGAATGTTGAAACATCAAAAGGAGTATTTATGACGAATGTTGTTACACCAACTTCCTGGGATCAGTTATTGGAAGACCTCTTCTCCGGCTCACTGGATAAGAACCTGGATAGATACAGATCTCCATACGTTTTTAGAGGACTTTCTGATGCTGATTATAAACTGGAAACTACCCTGATGAGACTGGGCGGGATTTATTATGATATGGAACATCACCTCATGAGAAACTTTAGAAAATATGCTACCAGACAGGACGTGCCCGATAACTCTATCTGGCACTGGCTTACCGTTGCACAACACCACGGCTTACCTACCCGATTATTGGATTGGACCTATTCACCTCTTGTTGCTCTCCACTTTGCTACAGCTAATATCGAAAATTTCCACCTCGATGGTGCTATCTGGACTGTTGATTATGCCAAAGCTCATAACCAGCTGCCCACAAGATTGCGCGATGAACTGAACCGCGAAGGTGCTAACGCTTTTACGGTTGATATGCTTCATAATGCTGCCGGATCCTTTCAGGAATTCAGTAATATTAAACCCGACGAAGATCTGGTACTATTCTTCGAACCTCACTCCATCGACGATCGCTTTATCAACCAATTCGCCCTCTTCTCTGTCTCATCTAACTCTCAACTAACCCTGGATGACTGGCTCGAAGAAAAGCGATCCCTCTGGCATCAGATTATTATTCCCAAAGAACTGAAATCGGAGATCCGTGATAAACTGGATCAATCCAATATTACCGAACGCGTTCTCTTCCCCGGATTGGATGGCTTAAGTGACTGGCTCAAAAGACAATATAGCCCCAAACTGAAATAAGGGATTTGATTTGAAATTTGTTTTGACGCTTTTTTTATTGCTGATGATGGTAAGTATAAATGGTGAAGAATTAAGTGATTTAGATCTAGGTGATAATTATTTTGATAATGTATATTTAGAGAATAAAAATGATTACAAAGTTATATGGGAAAAATCAACTAGTCTTTATGAAAATAGTAATTACACAGAAGTTATTGATATATTAGAAGAAATTGACTCTAATGTTATTAATGATTTATCATATTTGGAACAGAGAGATTATTATTATAGATTGGGGGATTCCTATTGGATAGTTGCTGATTATCAAAAAGCTATTAAGTATTTTAGAAAAACTTTGATTATTACTAGATACAATAGAGACATTGAGTCAGAAGTTATGTGTTTGATAGCATTGTCTACTACATATATTAAAATTTCAAAATATATTGAAGCTTTAGATTTGCTGCTAATATCTTTGTTAAAGGAAAAAAAAATAAATAATGATGCTTTAAAAACCATAATATTAGCTTCAATAGGAGATTTGTATTATCAAATTGGTGTATATAACAAATCAAAAGAGTATTTTGACCAAGTATTAGATATACAGATGGAATATGATACAGGATATCTTTGTGAAACTTATATACAACTTGGTATGATATTATTTGAATCTAATTCATATATTAAGTCGATTGAATTGTACAGTAAGGCAGAAAGTCTTTGTGATTTAAATGATAAATGGATTTCTGGAAATATTAAAAACAACCTTGCCTTATCATTTTACAAATTAGGTGATTATGTACAAGCAGAGGAATACTTTCTAGAGGCTTTAGAGATAAAAAGAGAGATTGGAGAAAAGGGGGGTATT
>CAYYLA010000318.1:0-3587 GCA_964441785.1 uncultured Candidatus Cloacimonadota bacterium
AGTTTTGATCGTACCATGCCCGAGGAGCTGAATCGTCTGATGACCGATGCTATTTCTGATTATCTGCTTACCCCCTCTAAGGATGGTGATGAGAATCTTCTGCAGGAAGGTGTAAACCCCGATAAAATCTATTTCGTCGGTAATATCATGATCGATTCCCTGATTGAACATAGTGAAAAAGCTAGAAATACTACCATTTTGGATGATCTTAATCTTAAAGGAAAGGATTATGCGTTGATTACGCTGCATCGACCATCAAATGTTGATGTTAAAGAGGGATTGGAGACCATTATTGCTGCCTTCGAATCAATTGCAGAGAAGATTAAACTTATCTTCCCTATCCATCCACGTGCCAGGAAACAGATCGAAGCCTTTGATATGATGGAACGTGTGGATAATATTAAAAATCTTACCCTGCTACCTCCTATTGGATACTATGATTTTATGCGATTGCAGATGGATGCGAAATTCATCCTGACCGATTCTGGTGGAATCCAGGAAGAATCCACCTATCTTGGTGTTCCCTGTTTGACGTTACGTCCCAACACCGAACGGCCGGTAACGATAACCGAAGGAACCAACAAACTGGTCGAGCTCAGCACAGAGACAATTATTAATGAGGCTGAATCTATCATAAATAACAGCTTTAAGCAGGGATCAATACCCAATCTCTGGGATGGTAACACAGCTAAACGTATTTTGGATATCTTTCGCAGGGAAAATTGATGAAACAGTTTGGATTGATCCTGCTGCTACTGTTGGCAATGATCTTCGGTTGTTCAAAGGAGATGCCCATGCCTCCACAGTTCAACCTGTCATCAGCCAATATTCCACCGGTGCGCTATATCTATGAAGGACAGGAGACATCCGGTGTTCTTGCCGATCAGCAGTTCGAAGAACCCATACCAATTGTCTCTATTCCTCCGGAGTTACCTGACGATTATCCCGCCATTCCTCGTAAACCAATCATTGTAGATCTACTGATTGGTGTCAGCGGCGAGGTTGAAAAGGCTATTGTCATAAAATCCCCGGCTAATCAACTGAATGAGATCGTTCTGAAACATTTAAAGCAATGGTATTTTGAACCGGCTAAACATAAGGAAAGTGGCGCAATTGTAGAGAGTTGGAAGGCTATTCCCATCTATTTTGGATTGTAATTGAGTTGATATTTTTCCACTTTTTAGGTCACATTGTTAAATGTATCCACAGTGATGTAAAATCGTTTACAATTCTTATTTTCTTTATATGCAGTGGGTTATAGATTTTTTACCGATTAATCCACAATTTATCCACAAGTTATACACATTTTGAAAGTTGTGATAATGTTGAAAATTTTCTATTGATTGGCTGTCTGCAAAAATTCCAACCAACCAGTTTCTGCAAATTTTAACTGTTTATATTGAGAGGTAAGATTATTTAATAGAACCTCTTGATCTGGAAACCAGATAACAGCAGTTCCGATATTATCGGTTGGATAATCGATAAATCTGCTGTTGATAAAGACATTATCCAGCTGTTCAAGTAATCCATCGATATCGCTATTCAGTTGATCAGAGACATTTTGTACTTTGAGAATCGTAAGGTATTCTCTGATATCAACATCGATTTCTAGATCATTAAATTCATAGGCATCAGATCTGGCCATAAGAAATGGTTCGCTGTCAGCCAGCTCAATCCAATCCTCTACGAATGTTTTCCACATCTGCAAAAATATGGGATATTGATTGGACTCTACTGTAGCACAACTAATCGAGAGGAAGATATTGCTGTTATTTTGACTACCACCCGGCAGATATGATTCATAGAAGAGATTGGTAATATTGGATGCAATAGCCTTGGATGATTGATGATTTTCCCAATCAGTAATAATATCATCATAGGGAAATCCATCGGCGCAGACAGCCTCTTCTGAGGCAATAATATAATCCACATAAGGCGCAGTTTCTGCCAGCACCTCAACTGTCATCATATTGCAAGCATCCAGCACCAGGATATCAAGCTCGAAATTAATCTGATCCAACGCTTCACGCAATTCTCCCGCCGGTAAAGAGATCGAACTGAAACTCTCATCATCGGGACAAAATTGGGCAGCCAAATCATACCAACCGTTGCCATGACTCCAGATAACCAGCGCTTTGTGTAACGAGGGATAGGTTCTGAAACCCCAATTAACAAAATCAGTCAACGATTCTGGAGAGCCACTGTCAATCTCACCGAGGTTTTTAATTTTTGGAGATGTTATCTGGGTAGATTGATCAGGTTCTATTTCATATCGAAATGCAGAAGAGGGATTGTTGTATTCGCTATTATCAATCTGTACAACAACATTAACAGCATCAGAGAATTGAGCATTTTCCATTTCATTTATATCGGAAAGAGCAGAATCATTCAACCCGTTATCAGCAGCCATATAAACAAGGATAGTCCAGTCAGCTTCGTTATTACTTTGCGAACATCCGGCAAAGAGCAAGGAGGCTAACAGGACTATCCAGAATAATTTCATTATCAATTAATATTCTTTAGCTACTTCGATACCTTTTAAAACGCGAACCCCACCCTGAGTGAGAGCTTCCATCTCTTTTTCACCGGGGTAACGGTAGACTTTTCCAATAAATCCAGAGCGTTTTGTAATCTGTTCAACAAGATAATCGTTATAAGCAAGCCCGCCAGTAAGGAAGATGCCGTCTACCTTGCCTTCAAGAACAGTAGCGCATGCGCCGATTTCTTTAGCAATCTGGTAGCACATTGCATCGAAGACTAATTTAGCTTTTTCATCACCATCATTGATACGTTGAATTATTTCACGTCCGTCATCGGTGCCGAGGTAGGCCATCAAACCACCTGTTCTGGTGAACATCTTCTTAATCTCGTTATGGCTGTATTTACCTGAGAAAGCCATATCAAGAACATCCCCAATTGGAAGTGCACCACAACGCTGAGGAGAGAATGGTCCCATACCAAGAACTGCATTGTTAACATCAACCATTTTACCCTGCTTAATAGCTGCAACAGAGATGCCTCCACCCATATGGGCACCAATCAGATTAATCTCGTTAAATGGTTTTCCTATTTCTTCTGCAACAGACATACCAACAAAGCGAAGATTAAGTGCATGGAGGAGAGATTTTCTTTCTATATCAGGATGACCGGAGACACGTGCAATCTTCTCAAATTCGTCAACCGTAACAGGATCCACAATAAATGAAGGAATATTGTATTCATCACCGATGGATTTGGCAATAAAAGCACCCAGGTTGGATGCATGAATGCGTCCCCAGAGTTCAGGATTTTTCAGATCAGCCTGCATACTTTCGTTAATTGTATAAGTACCACTGGCAAGTGATTTTACTAAACCACCCCGGCCCACAACAGCTTCCAGAGATTCTGGAGTTATATTGTGTTCTGCCATAGCTTTTAACACTAACTCTTTTCTAAATTCATACTGTTCAATAATTCCACCGAATGCTTCGATTTTTTCTGCATCATGACGCAATGTTGTTACAAAAACCGGTTCTTTATCATCAAAGACAGCTATTTTTGTTGATGTAGACCCGGGATTTATAGCTAAAACGCGATATTGCATATGA
>CAYYLA010000319.1:0-3570 GCA_964441785.1 uncultured Candidatus Cloacimonadota bacterium
TTGCAGACTAAATATTTTTTTGACCCTGGAGCACTATAGGCAAATTGCCACTTAAGACCCGTTGGAAAACCAGCACCACCACGACCACGTAATCCTGATTCCTTCATTGTATCTATTACTTCTTCACGTGTAAGATCATTTAGCGCTTTTTTTATGGCTTTATATCCATCTCGTTTTAAGTAATCATCTATAGACTCTGGATCAATTATGCCACAATTTCTTAAGGCAATTCTGACCTGTGATTGATATTTTTCGTTTTCGGATCCCTCTTCTACATTTGAAATTATGATTTTGTCTTTTACCGGGTGTCCATCAATATAATTTGTAACTAAACCATCAATATCATTGACTGTGACATTCCCATAGGTGATTGTGCTTCCATCTTCAGTTATAAATTCAACCAGAGGCTCAGCAAAACACATCCCAATGCAGGCAGTTTTTTTAAGTTGTGCATCAATGCTGTTGCTAACTAAATATTCCTGTAATGCATTATAAACTTCACCAGCACCAGCAGCTAGACCACAACTTGCAACACCAACTTTGATTGTAAAACTCATGTTGCCTCCTTTAATTGAATTTTTTGATTACTTCTTTTACAGAATCAGAAGTAAGTTTACCAAATGTCTGATCATTAATCATTATAACTGGAGCTAAGCTGCAGCAACCCAAACAAGCTACTTCCATTAGGGTGAATAAACCATCATCTGTAGTGTCTTTTTCTTCAGTTAAATTTAGCTCTTGTCTAACAGAATTAGCAATAGAATTTGCACCAGATACGTGACAAGCAGTTCCTTTGCAAACTCTTATAATGTGTTTCCCTTGAGGTTTTAGCCTGAACATGGTATAGAATGTCGCTACCCCATAAATGTCGGCTAGTTTTATGCCAGTTTTTTCAGACACATATCTTAATGTTTCTTTTGACAGGTATCTTTCGATATTTTGGATTTCTTGTAGTAGAGGAATAAGTAATCCCTTTTTACCTACAAATTTGTTGATGACTTCATCAATTTGTTTCTTGTTTTTAGTCATAAATTATACACCCCTTATAGAGCTAATTTTGAAGAGGACTTTTTAGATTATACTGATCAATGTCAAATAATTTTTGGAATAAATTGTAGAGATGTATGATGATTAAGACGAGATAAGGTTAAAACTGATAACTTAACTTAAGGTAAAGACTTTTGCTTGTATCTTCGAATTGGTTGTTATATTCATCGATCATGTTTTTGTATCCAAGAGTGAAAAAGGAGTTTGGTGTATATTCTAAGTTAAGGTTTGAGTAAAAGCCCCAATGATCTGAAAAACCTTCATATTGAAAATTATTAAATCGGACACCACTGGTAATATTGGCCGAGTTGGAGAAATTTATTACAAGATCACCATTAAAAATCAGGTATTCATCATCCTGGTAAGATGTTCTTTCATATTGATAATAATTTATATAATATAAAGTTAAATAATAAGATACGAATTTATTGATATCCCCAGATAATGCTGCTTGTAGATAGTGTTGATACTCTGTAACTGCATCATAATAGATAATGTCTTGGATGTGATAATAAGCAATACTGGGCTGAAATGAAGAAAATTCACTATATAAAAGACCAACTCCAAAACGGTTTTTCTCAAAATAATTATCATTGTAAAATTCTTTCACATACATTAAATTGGGGGATAATCTCAAATTGTTGAACGTGAAATTTGTATTTAGTTTTGCAATTCTCTCTAATAGATTCTTATTGTCATTATCGTATTCTTCACCTAAATAAAGTGAAAAATTGAATGAACTCAAATGCCTGTCTACTAAATCAATGTCATAGTCAATAGAAGAATGCCAACCGAAGAAATTGTCTTCATAGATTCGTCCCATATCCATGCAGTAATTTTTAGTCATATTTTCCAAGGTTGTATTAATCAGAAAGTTTCCCAGATAGCTGTCAAAACCAATTTTTCCCCAAAATCCAGTT
Source organism: uncultured Candidatus Cloacimonadota bacterium (assembly GCA_964441785.1). Taxonomy (GTDB): domain Bacteria; phylum Cloacimonadota; class Cloacimonadia; order Cloacimonadales; family TCS61; genus CAYYLA01. Next base: position 1,968 of record CAYYLA010000319.1, read on the forward strand.
TTGCTGTTATCCTTCTCAAAATCACTAAGAAGTGAGAAATTTAGATCTAACCAGGCATTGCTTCGTTTTGATAGATATAAATTGGGGACAAGATGTAACACCTCATTATGGTAATCTTCATTTATCCGATTGAGAAAAGATAGTTGAACATCGCCATATTCAAGATATGGATTTAATGCGACAATATTGAAATAATCGTCTGTGTAACCAGTGGTTTTACTATTATCTTTAGTCGAAAGTAGTCCAAAAGAAAAGTTTTCATTAACACTTGTCAGCTTAATTGCATAGAGTGGTTTAACAATATGTCTGGAGTAGAAGAGTTGTTCGTTAACACCTAGGGTGTTTACATCTTCTATAAAGAAAAATCTATTTTCTTCATAGGATGGAGCATATTTAGAATTATAGCTATTTATCTCATCATCTAATGGAACATCAGAAAAGTCAGGATTAATACTTAATTTTAGTTTAGTTTTAAAATTAGGTTCGATTAAAAAATCTACACCAAAATTGTTTTCATCAATTTCAATATATTTATCGAGGATATCATAATTGAAAAGAGTATATGGCCTGAAACTAACAATTTTAGGTTTTGATATATTTGCATTTATTTGGATATCGAATGCTTTTTCGTAATAATCCTTACCCATTTTTGTAGTAACAAAAGGAAGGGAATAATAATAATTATCTTCAAACAATTTTCTGGTAAAGATAATTTTCCAATTCCAGGGTGATGTTCCAGAAAATCTGAGATTAGCAAAAGGTATTTTCGTTGTTGTAACCCATTTATTCTCATCAAATTGTGATTGGTAAGAATAATTGCTATTCCAATTATTATTGTAGGAAAAATCAGGATTTCTTATGGCATCTAATTTGTTACCTAATGGAAAAGCATAGAAGACATAAGAATAGTGTTTATCAGCATCGGTAATTATTTGATATCTTAAGAAATCTGCATCAATCAGGGTTTCTTTATTGGAGTATGTCCCAATTTTAAAGGTGTCATCAATATCACAGAAGGTATGAATATAGAGGCTTTTTTTGTCATAAGATATCCAAGTTTTAGTTTGTAAGCTACTTTTTGACGAGTCAGCAGGCACAACTCTGAAATAATCCGAAAATGGTTCGATTAAGTCAAAATTAATCTCACCAAAAGGCATTAATTCGACAGAAGCAATATGTTTATAGCTAGAAATTATGAACATAAACAAAAGGATATATTTTCTCATAAACTAAATATGAGCCCTTTTGATTCCAGAGTAGGTACTAAGTTCAACTTTACGATATTTAAGAGCGAATGATTTAGATTGATCATTAATGAGTTTTATTTCTCCATGAATTTGATTTGTTAACGAATTAATTAATTGAAAACCAAGAGTATTAGGGTTGGCTAAATTTGGTTCATTTTTAAAGGGAATACCATTATCAGAAATAACAAGGTTATAATAATCTTCGTTATCCATAAATAATTGAATAGAAATTTCACCTTTCATTCTATCAGGGAAAGCATGTTTAAGCGCATTAGAAATCAATTCATTAGCGATAAGGCCGCATGGAATCGCAAGATTAATATCCATAAGGATGTCTTGGATATCCATTTTGAGGT
>CAYYLA010000320.1:0-3554 GCA_964441785.1 uncultured Candidatus Cloacimonadota bacterium
ATCCAATGTCTGGCAGAAAGTTCAACAACAAACTGGTTTGCAAATCTTAAGTATAATGATATAGAGGTAGCTTTAGAGATAGATGATTCCTATTATGATCCAGATCTGGAGCGCTGGTTTATTGATGTAATTGCTCCTGCATCAGGATTGTATGAGCTTTATGATCTGGAAGTAGGAGCAGATGAGCTGGAAACTGATGTTACCGAAAATGCTGTCCATTTTATTCCTGCTTATAAAGATAATTATTCTTTCATTCATATCACCGATACTCATCTGCCAAATCACCTCTTTTATCCTGATCCAGAAGCTCTTACAGATACAACCGAGGTTGATGACTTGCGAGAGGTGATTAAGGATATCAATCTAATAAATCCAGAATTTGTTTTGCTTACAGGTGATTATGTGAATGAAGGAGAAATGGAAGATTTCCAGAACAGGCATGTATATTCAATTGCTCAACGTTTGCTTACAGAATTTGATGTTCCTGTTTATTTGATCTCTGGAAATCACGATATTGGTGGTTGGGAAGATTCTCCACCATCCCAGGGAACTGCACGGAGAAATTGGTGGCGATTTTTTGGTTGGGAATGGTTGCAAACTCCACCTGATGAAGAATTTTATTATACCCAGAATTACAGTTTTGATTACAATGGAGTCTATTTTCTGGGGATGGAATCTTATGTAAATTATGATGAGTATATGTACAATATCTATAGCGATCTCAGTTTCACGGATAATCAAATTTTCTGGCTTCAGAATCAACTTAATAGCATTGGCTCAGAATTTGGGAAAGTACTTTTTTATCATTACGATTTTTCCGATCAGATTTTTCTTAATAGTTTAGATGCGGATATGGCTCTCTGGGGTCATATCCACTCCAATAACGGTGATATAAACAGTTATCCTTACAATTTGGCAACAGAATCAGTTTGTGATGGGAATAGAGCTTATAGAATTATTAACGTTGATAATAGAGTGTTGGATCCGCAGGAAACTATCAATGCCGGTTATAGTGGAGAAGAATTGACCATAGAGTATTTTCCCTCTAATGATGGTACTTCTGATTCAGTTTTAGTTGCTATTGAAAATCAGCATAATCTATCGTTTCCAGAAAGTAGGATAAAAGTGAAGATGCCGGCAGGAGAATTTGATTACCTGGTTGATAATGGTGTGGTTGAGCAGATATCCCATGAATCGGGTTTCAATGTTGTCTACATATCTACCGATGTTCCTGCCAATGGTTCTATAGAAGTTATCATTCAAGCTGAATCATTAATTGGATCCAATGAAAATGAAATACCAGTTATTGATCTGAATCTTCAAGTATATCCTAATCCATACAATTTCTCAAACTCTCAACGAGGGTCTGGGATAATATTTTCCTTTGATAGTAAGAACTTATTGGATGAAAATGATTTTGATTTAACTATTTACAACCTTAAAGGACAAGTTATTCAAGTTCTCTCAGTCTTGCAGGGATCACTATTAAAATCTAATGATAAATATACTATTAGTTGGGATGGCCTCGATAAAAATGGGAATAAATTGGGGTCGGGTCTCTATTTCTGTCGGCTGCAATGTGGGAATCAGGAAGATACTGCTAAGGTTGTAATACTGAAATGATTTTGTTTATCAAGAAATTGCCAGCTGATATCTTTTATCATTCCGCCCTTCGCGGTTATATTAATTATCTCTTTGTGCCTTGGTGTCCTTGTGGCTAATTCTCTTTTATAGGATAATAGATTTCTCCACTTCGTCCAAGAGGCTGGACTTCGGTCGAAATGACAGGTTTTTTCGCTTTTGCGCTCATTACCTCGCGCTTACCCTTTATTCTTTAGTCTTAACTTCTTTAGTCTTGAATTAATGAATTCCTGACTCCCTGACTTCTTTCCTTAGCACACTTTACATTTCCTTAGTGGTTTTTGTGACTTTGTGTCATAGTGGCTCAATACAAAGCGCAAGGTCTAGGGACATTGCGAAGGTTTAGCGTTTTATCTCGTAATGTTTACCCAATGCTGCGGGAGGTCTGGATTTTATCATTGCTCCGGCTAGAACTGCAATGGTTAAGATATATGGGATCATCTGAATAATTTCGCTGGGGATAGGAAGATTCAGTGCTTGCATTCTCATTTGAAGAGCATCTGTGAAGGCAAAGAGGTAGCTGGCACCAAAAGCACCAATTGGATTCCAGCCACCAAAAATATTAGCTGCCAGGGCCATATAGCCGCGACCTGCCGACATATTCATACTAAACCAGTTGAGCTGCCCTATAGAGAGATAAGCTCCACCTAAACCACATAAAACTCCGGCAAAAATTAAGCTACTGTATTGGATAAATCTTACCTTTATTCCTAAGGTGTCAGCAGCTTTTGGGTGTTCACCGATCATTCGTAAACGTAATCCAAAGGTGGTTTTATAAAGGATAAACCAGGATAGAAATACGATAACAAACATTAGATAAACCAGAATATTGTGAGATCCCAACAATTTACCAATAATTGGGATTGAGCTCAATCCGGGAATGGTAATTTCTTCTAACCCTGTAACATTGGCAGAGGTACCTCTTGAACCCCAGATTATCTGCATTAACCAGGAGGTTGCACCCAGGATCAGGATATTAATACCTACACCACAAACAACATGGTTGGCACGAAATTTCAATGTTAAGATACCTAACAGCCATGAAATCACAGCTCCGGCAACGACAGCAAAGAGAATACCAATATAGGGATTACCGGTAAGATAGGATCCTAAAGCTGCTGCAAAAGCTCCACCCAGAAGCATGCCCTCTAGTCCTAAATTTATCACTCCGGCGCGTTCGGAATACACACCGGCAATTGCTGCAAATATAATTGGAACAGCTATTCTTATAGTTGCTGATATTGTATTAATATTGAAGATAATCCCTAAAACATCATTCATATTATCGCCTTAAAATCTTTTTAATCAAAAATGGAGAAGCTACAAATAGTATTACCAAACCTTGAATAACAACCATAAGATCCATAGGGATTTTTGCAAACAGCTGCATGGAAACACCACCATTTTGCAGTGCACCAAATAGAAGGGCTGCCATCAGTACTCCCCAGGGTTTATTACGTCCTAAAACAGCTACAGCTATACCTGTAAAGCCGTAACCTGGAGAGAAATTAGTAATGAATCTATGAAGAACACCTAATACCATTGTAGAACCTGCTAAACCTGCAGCAAAACCACTCAGCAGCATTGAAAACATCATAGATTTCTTCCAATTTATACCGGCATATTCAGCAGCATCAGGATTTTTACCAACAACTTTTATTTTGTAACCGAGAGCTGTTTTGCTAAACAAAATATCAACTATGATAACCATAAAAATTGCAACAAAGATTGCAGTTGTTAATCGGGAATACTCCATCAACTCTGTTAATCTAGCATGTTCTGGAATCATTGCTGTCTGAGGAATAGGTCCTGGTTCTTGAAAGAATTTCAGCAAGAGATAACTGGCTAACAAAATCCCAACATAGTTCATCATTATGGTTGTAACAACTTCATGAGCACCTGTTTTTGTTCGT
>CAYYLA010000321.1:0-3533 GCA_964441785.1 uncultured Candidatus Cloacimonadota bacterium
AGAACTGGTAAGAATCTTTACTTGCTAATTCATCAATCAGACGATCGGCTTCAGCATGTTAGAGAGTCATTTCCCGATCAAATAGAGATAATTAAAGGTGATATCAGCAACATTGAAACAATTAGGGCGAGTTTAGCCGAAGGCATCCAAAAAAGAGGTTGGATTCCCAAAGCATTGATTCATACAGTATCTGTTCGAAGCTCTGATTTTCAATCCCTGGTTGATTCAGATCCAGCTTTGTGGAAAGAAATCATAAAAGTGAATATAATGAGTACCTATAATGTATTACAGGTTGTTATCCCTTATTTTAAGAACGAGCATTATGGACAAATCATCCTGTTTGGATCCAATGTATCCAGAATTGGATTACCTCGAGGTACAGCATATTCAGCATCCAAAGCTGCAATGGCAAATATCGGTAGAAGTCTTGCCCATGAGGAAGCAGACAGCAATATTATAATCAACACGATTTCCCCGGGACCGATTAAAATCGATGAAAGCCATTTTACCGAGAGTTATCGTGAGTTCAGGCAGCGATATTATAAAGAGAAAATCAGAGAAATCCCACTTAAGCGATGTGCATCATTTAAAGATCTTATAGGAATAACACGCTTTTTGATATCTCAGGAGAATTCATATATAACAGGTGAAGAATTTTTTATCACCGGAGGAAAACTTTGAAAAAACGATTAATAATAATTAGTCTTGTGGTAAACACATTGCTTATACCCATTTTATTGCAGGCAGATGAAAATCTTACTAAACCTGAATTTGCTCTCTATCCCCAATTCTCTTACAGCGATGAAACCGGATTTTCGGGAGGACCTCTTAGCTTTATCAGGTTCAGTTTTAAGGATCAGACCTTTGATGATCCCCGAAGTACAATCCAGACGATGATTGTCTATAGTGAGAAAAAACAGTTTTCTATTCTACTGATGAATAAACTATATTTTCCGGGTAATATTTATGACCTGGACGTTGAGTTGAAATACAAATACTGGCCGTCATCCTTTTATGGTATCGGAAATGATATAGACCCTGATGTTTATGAAAATTATACACCACGAGAGTATAATGTTATTGTTGATCTGAATCGCAAGATATCCTCGATACATTTTGCATCTCTTTTGTTCAGATTCAGTAAACTGAAAATAGATAAAGTTGAAAATGATGGTGTTCTAGTTTCTGAAACGATACCTGGCAGTGAACCTTATGATGTTTCAGGATTGGGCTTACGAGCTGGGATAGACACTCGGGATCTGATTAATTATCCGACTAAAGGGTTCTACGCTTCAATCGCCTCCATAATCTATGATGAATTTATTGGAAGTGATTATAATTATATCCAAAATACAGTTGATTTACGGACCTTCTTCAGTATCGATGAAAGACAGATTCTTGCAGGACAGATTATTTTTGACTATATTGATGGTACTGCTCCTTTCAATGAGTTATCACAATTATCCGATGGATTGAGAACTGTCTCTTCGGATAGATATCTGGATAATTTGATGTTAAGTTCACGTTTGGAATATAGATTTTTCCCATGGGATGCGAAGTATATCGATCGAATTGGCTTTGTTGCATTTGGTGGAATTGGTAATGTTTTTGGAACAATCCCGGATATATCATCGGAAAATATTAATTATAATTTTGGTGGTGGATTAAGATTTTCACTGTTTACTGAGGATAAGTTTAATCTGCGAATCGATTATGGTTTTAGTAAAGATGGTGGGAGTATTTCAATTGGAGCGGGAGAAGAGTTTTAATCTACTGCTATCGAATACGTTATCATTTTGACAAATGAGGCAGTATCAGAATGACATATCAAATTAAATGCATGTATTAATATTACATAGCCAAAATATTATATTTTAACTAAATAAAAAAATCTTTTTCTATATATTATAATGATTTACGGAGCAATTTTACCGCCGGAAGAAATTATCTGATTTGGTATGCTTTATGCTAATATAAAGTAATAATTAGGAGCGCTTATGAAAAAATTATTGTGGATTTGTTTATTGTTTTTTCACATTTATGGCCTTTTGGGTAATCCCGTTTTATTTCTTGAGATGCAAGATATCGATTTAGGTGAGATTGTTCAAAATCAAGAGCCGATTCAAATAACCATGGAATTCACCAATCAAGGTAATGAACCATTAGAGATAAAGGAGATTCATACAAGCCATGAATCTTATACCTTTCGCTGGTATCCGGATTTTGTCTTACCTGATAAATCAAATACTCTAACAATTTTATTTGATCCTGCTTTGAGATTAGGTGTTTTTTCAGATACGATTTATGTTGCATCAAATGCTTCGGATATTCCTGAACAGATAGTGATTAATGGTAGTGTAATAACCCCGGAAGAGGAAGAAAAAGCCCTGAAACAGATTGTAGAATATCAATACATGCTTGGTGATATATCAATAGATGCTGGAACTAGAGAGATCTCCTTCCCGGCGGAAGTTAATATGGATGAAGGCATAATCGAATTGATTTTGACTACAGATTATGGAAAACTTCATGAAAGTATTTTTAAGACAAGCATTAAACCATCTCATCTTCAGGTAGCACTGTTACTCATGGGTTATTCTATTAATGTAACTGATAATCCTGAGTCCGATAACAGTTTACTCGACATATTTGTAGAGTGGAGTGATACAGAGGGAAAATATCATTTCGAGCGAATTGAACGATTTGCCTATAATGTCATTGTTGATAATGAGATGGAATACACCTCGTGGAATTTCATTGGTTCGGATTTTTATGATAACCGGTTTATTGCTGATACAGAAGGTTCGCTTATTTCAACCTATTCAAGTATAAATGCGATCATCGAGAACCCTTTAGATACAAATGATAATGATGAGTATTATACAGTAAACAAGTATACTGTCCCCCCTAAAGAAACAAAAGTAAAAATATATATAAAAGAAATCAGGAGAGAGAAATGAAAAAAATGTTTATTTTAGCCCTTGTATTTGTTGTATTTTCATTATCTGCGCAATTAGATTTATCAATTGAGAAAGAAGTTGAACACTCAATTCAAAATGGATTAACATGGTTGGTAGAACAACAGTTAGATGATGGCAGTTGGAATCATTATCCTGCTATAACCGCCCTTGCTGTTGTGTCTGTACTTCAAAGTAATCCATCTATTGATGCAGAATTTACACCTGTTGCCAAAGGATTAAAATTTTTGGAATCCTGCGTAAAAATGGATGGATCTATCCATATTGGTGATTTGCCAAATTATAACACAGCAATAAGTTTACTTGCTTTTAGAAAAGCAAACCTGCCAAAATATGAAACAATAATATCAGATGCGGAAAAATATCTTCTCGGTGTTCAATTGGATGAGAAAAAAGGATTTACTCCTGACAGCCTATTTTATGGAGGTATTGGTTATGATGGCAGTGATAATCGACCTGATATGTCTAACCTGCAATGGGTAATCGAAAGTTTTCAGTGAAAACCCATTAAAAAAGACATCATTTCTGCTAGCCCCATAGACATTAGCCATAGAA
>CAYYLA010000322.1:0-3522 GCA_964441785.1 uncultured Candidatus Cloacimonadota bacterium
CGATAGGGTATGGACCACCGCGTATAATTAATTCGCTGTAGGCGATTTGGTTTTTCGAAAATTTTTTTAAAAATTCAGTTGAGCCATTTCTGTGCTAGAGTTATTTCTTATCTGGATAATTCAATATGTGAATTTTTTCACCTCTAATTTGCAGTTTTGAATGGTTCTTATCATCTTTGTCTTTCCAATTGATTTGTCTCAGTTGTCCTTCGATAATTACAGGGGAACCCTTATGACAATGTTTTTCAACCTTATCTGCGAGACCGTTCCATAATTCTACATCGGCAAATGTAACAATCTCCTGCCAATTATTATCTCTACCAAGATAGCGATGGTTATTAGCTACGGAAATTGTGCATACAGATGCGTTGTTACTACCAACTTGTCTTACCTCGGGTTCTCTTACAATATTACCTGAAAAACAGATGTTATTAATGCTGGGAGTTCTTAAACTCATTTTATTCCTCCTTAATGTAAACAATACAAAGAAATAAGCCCAACTGAATTTTACAATGTAATGATGAGAGTAATTCCCATATTTTAATAATTTATGTGTCTAACAAACGAATAAAAAGAAATGTACAAAGAATCGTCAATCAAAAAAAAATCCCCCACCATATCTGGCAGGGGAATAAATTTACTTAATCCAATCTATAAATTTAATAATCCCTTCATCAAAGGATGTTTGGGGATTATAACCGATCATTTTTCTGCTTTTAGAGATGTCGGCAAAGGTACGGTCTACATCACCCGGTTGCATTGGCATGACATTACGCTGGGCTTTTATACCCAGGTATTTCTCCAGGGTTGTTATCATACGATCCAGCGTTATTGTCTGTGATTCTCCCAGATTAAGAACATCATAAACCTGATGCTTATCTACAAAATCGACAGCCTTGGTCACACCATCAATAATATCATCGATAAAGGTATAATCGCGCTGGGTTGATCCATCGCCAAAAACAGGGATTGGTTTACCCTGCATAATCATCTTTGTGAATTTTCGGATCGCCAGATCAGGACGCTGTCTCGGTCCGTAAACCGTGAAAAATCGCAGGCATAACACCGAGATATCATAGAGATGGTGATAGTTGTGGCATAATAATTCACCAGCTTTTTTCGTGGCAGCGTAGGGTGATATGGGATAATCCACATTATCGGATTCACTGAAAGGTACTTTTTTGTTATTGCCATACACCGATGATGAAGAGGCAAAGACAAATTTCTTAATACCCTTTTCCTTGCAGAGATCCAGAAGATTAACTGTACCGTTGATATTTACCTCGGTGTAAAGTTGGGGATTCTCTATGGATGGACGCACACCAGCCATAGCCGCAAGATGGACAACCATATCAATGTTGTGCTCGTTAAAGATTTCGCTTAAAGCTGCTTGATCTCGTATATCACAGCGATATTGATAAAAATTATCACGTTTCAAAGCTCCAGCAATGTTGGCCTCTTTCAACGCAGGATCATAATAATCATTGAAATTATCTATGCCAATAATTGTGTGCTCCAACAAAGCATCGACTAGATGTGAACCGATAAAACCAGCATTCCCTGTTATTAATATATTCATGGGATACTATTTGCGACCGATTGCGTAATAACTGAATCCAGCTTCTCTCAAGTCTTTTGGACTATATTGATTTCTTCCATCAAAAATTACAGGTTGTTTCAACAATGTTTTAACTTTATCAAAATCAGGATAGCGGAATTGATTCCATTCGGTAACCAGTAGAAGTGCATCCGCGCCCTTGAGTGCATCGTAATTTCCGTGTGTATATTGGATGCGAGGTTCGTCGCCGAAGATTCTATTTGCTTCATCCATGGCAACAGGATCGTAAGCCTGAACCTTGGCACCGGCTTCCAGAAGACCTTTGATAATAACACGTGCAGGAGCTTCGCGCATATCATCTGTATTAGGTTTAAAAGCAAGGCCCCAGATTGCAAAGGTGAGTCCCGAAAGATCGTCACCAAAATGTTGTTTTACTTTATTAACAAGAACGTTTTTCTGGTCATCATTAACTGCTTCTACTGCTTCCAGAACCCGCACGCAAGAATCCTCTTTCTTGGCCATCTGGATAAGAGCTTTAACATCTTTTGGGAAGCAACTTCCACCGTATCCAACACCTGGATAGATAAATTTGTAGCCGATACGTGAATCAGATCCAATTCCATGTCTTACTTCTGATACATCTGCGCCCATGATTTCACAAAGATTTGCAATATCATTCATAAAAGAAATCTTGGTTGCCAGCATGGCATTAGCAGCGTATTTAGTCATTTCAGCAGATTTTATAGACATAACAATCATCTTCTCACGTGTTCTGCAGAATGGAGCATACAATTCTCTTAAAATTTCAGCACATTTTTCAGATTCAGTACCAACTACAACACGATCGGGTTTCATAGAATCTTCGATTGCTGCACCCTCTTTAAGAAATTCAGGATTGGATACAATATCAAAATCATAATCAGCACCACGTTCTGCCAGGACCTTTATTACTTCTGCTTTAACCAGGTCGGCGGTTCCAACCGGTACAGTAGATTTATCAATGATTATCTTGTACCCATTCATATAGGTAGCAATACTTTTTGCCACAGCAAGTACGTATTGTAAGTCGGCTGATCCATCTTCATCAGGAGGAGTGCCTACTGCGATAAAGCAGATATCAGATTGTTCAACAGCGGGTTTGATATCGGTGGTAAAGGTTAAACGTCCTCCTTCGGCATTGCGCTTTACCATATCCTCTAAACCTGGTTCCCAGATAGGAATCTCACCATTGTTTAACATCTCAATTTTTCTTGAATCAGTATCGACGCAGATAACATCGTTTCCCATTTCGGCAAAACATGTACCCGTTACTAATCCAACATAACCTGTACCTACAACAGCTAATTTCATTATAACTCCTTACTTCATATTTTTATTATTTTACTCTTCTAATGTTAATTTTTAATAAAAATTCTGAAAAGAACTTTAAAAGATAGAGATAAATGTCAATGAAAATAGTTAACGGTTGACGGTTGACGGTTGACGGTTGACGGTTGTCGGTTGACGGTTGACCCGTCTACGTTTCACTACTCCTAGGCTGGCGGTTGTCGGTTGATGGTTGACTAAAGGATTGCCACGAAGACACCAGGCTCCGTAAGACTACGCCCCGGCAGGCCAAGGCACAAAGGAAAAAGGCGAGAGGCGAAGCCAAAGAAAAAACGCTGCCACGAAGACATTTGCCTACGAAAGAAAAACTACCCCTACGGCGGGACCTGTCTATGTTAAAACTACGACAAGGCAAGCAGGTCAAGACACAAATAATAAAGAAAAAAGGAAAAAGAAAAAAGAAAAAAAGGCGAGAAGCGCACTGCGATGAGATGTGTTCCTTGCGGTCACGGAAATTATTCGATTATGCTCATGGAATTTGGGAAAATAACTATTAAAATTGTATATATAACTGGGAACTAATCCCCCTTTAATTCCCCCTTAACATTAAGGGGCATATATCTTTAGGGTTATTAAAG
>CAYYLA010000323.1:0-3521 GCA_964441785.1 uncultured Candidatus Cloacimonadota bacterium
GGAATGCAATAGGAACTTATGGGAATTAGTAGGAATTTGTGCCATTTTTAAATGCAATTTACAATGAATAGTGAAAAATGTAAAAATGAATAATTTAAAAAGTAAAGCCTCATCCTGAGTGTTTCTATTTCATATATTCGATGGATTATCGAATATATGAAATAGAAATGTATCGAAGGATGAACTTTCCATCAAAAATCATTGAGAAGACTGGTCAACCGCTTGCCCTTCGTATCGGGTAGTTGCCGGAGAAGGATGATTTCTTTATCCTTTTTGTTCTTAGTGACTTGGCCTGCTTGCCTTGTCGTAGTTCTAACATAGACAGGTCCCGCCGTAGTTTTTCTTACGTAGGCGGATGCTTTTGTGGTTACCTTTTCCTTAGCGTCTTTGCGCCCTTAGCGGTAGTTTTTTCTTTTTTACGCCAAAGGCGTATAAATCTTTTTTCTTTTGTCTTTGTTCGTTCTGTTTGTATCGTTCGTTGAAAAAAAGAAATTGAATAAAAAACCGTCAACCGCCTGCCATGTTGTAGCTTTAACGCAGATGAAAGGCGGGTTAACCCGCCTTTCATATTTTCTTCTATCTATTGCTAAGTGTTACAAATCTATAACTGTCACCACTGGTTTTAATATAGAGCAGAAGGATTTCTTCATCTGAATATTTGTCGATAATACGATCGAAGTCATCAAGATCTTTCACAGCTTCCTGATTGATCTCCAGAATGATGTCTCCAGCTTTTAACCCTGCTTCAGAAGCTCCTGTATTTGGTGCAACAGAGGTTATGATTATTCCCTCTTCCTCGTCAATATTATTTGTTTTAGCGAAATCACCATCCAGATTTTCTACTTCCATTCCCAGATTTTCTGATTTCTCGGATTCTTTAATTTCCTGTTCAGCAATCGCTGCATCCGGTCTCGGAACTAAGGTTACCCAAAGTGTTTTGTTTTTCTTTTTTCGGATAATCTCCAAAGGTATTTTCTTGCCAATATCACTGTTAGCTACTTCGATTCGGAATTTTGCTACATTGGGGATTTCCACACCATTGAAACTGATAATTACATCACCATTCTTCAATCCGGCATCTTCGGCAGGTGTGTCTTTTTCAACTTTTGCCACCAAAACGCCTGCGGTTTCTTCCAGATCTAAACTTTTTCTAAGATCATAATCTATTTCCTGAGGCAGAATACCGATATATCCACGTACAACGCTTCCTCGATTGATTAAATCAGATGTAACCTTGGTCGCCAGATTAATGGGGATTGCAAATCCAATACCAACATTACCACCACTTGTACTGGTGATAGCTGCGTTAACTCCAATAACTTCTCCCTTAAGATTTAACAAAGGTCCGCCACTGTTACCCGGGTTGATTGCTGCATCTGTTTGGATATAATCCTGATACAAGGGTGAATCCCCTCCAAAATAGAGGTTCGATCGACCCATTGCAGAAATTACTCCTACCGTTACAGTGCGCTCTAATCCAAGCTGACCAAAGGGATTACCAATTGCTATAGCCCAGTCTCCTACATCGATGTTGTCCGAATTGCCTAATGGTACAACTGTTACAGGGTGGTTCTCTTCGAGAGTGATTTTAATAACGGCAAGATCTGTTTCTTTATCCAATCCGATAATCTCGGCTTTGTAGATATCTTTGTCTGCCAGTGTTACGGTGATAACACCGTCTTTACCGTTTTCTACTACGTGATTATTGGTGATTATGTATAGTTCTTTTCCTTCTTGTTTGAAGATAAATCCACTACCCATCTGGGTCGATTTTCTGCTCCTGGGTTGATTTTGCTTTGGCATGTCAGGGAAAAAGAAGCGGAAAAATTCATCATTAAAGGGTGATGTCTGTCCATATTCAACTTCAACTTCTACTTTGATATTTACGACGGATTCGCGTACATCTTTTACTACTTGTACAAATGGGCTTTTACCCTCATCATTAAGCGGATACTGTGCGAAAAGTGGACTGATTGATATTACTAAAAGTAACATTGAAACTACTGCGATTTTTAATGTGCTCTTTAACATTGCTTACCTCCATGATAATTTGAAATGAAAAATGAACAATGATTATCGATAAGACTCCTAGATATTTTTTAAATAATATAATGTTCTTATGACTTGAAGTTACAAAAAAACCGGAGCTATCATTTGATAACTCCGGTATAGCGCATCAGGATATTTCAATTTGCTTAGCTGGAACGGGTTTGATCTTGGGAATTTCCAACGATAAAACACCATCCTCATACCTTGCATTGATGTTTGTTTTGTCTACAGAATCAGATAATGTTATCTCTCTGCGATAACTTCCCTGATATCGTTCTCTGCAATAATATGTGTTCTTCTTCTCTTCTTTTGTTTCGTCTTTCTTTGCTTCGATAATCAATGTGTTGTTGTCTAAAGAGATATTTAAATCCTCTTTCTTAAAACCAGGTAAATTAGCCTCTACTACAAAATGATTGTCTCTCTCAACAATGTCTACAGCCATTGTTCTTTGATAATCAGCAGAAAAATCATCATCAAAAAAATTCTTGGCAAAACTGTCGAATGCTGAAAAAAACGGTCTCAATTCTCTTTCTCTTCTGTAAGGAATAACTTTCATTTTTCCACCTCCATTTTTATATTCGCCAAACAATCTAATCCAAAAAAATGAGATGTCAAATAAAAAATTAGCAGTCAGAAGAAAAGAGTGCTAAAAATAAATTTGACATGCTTGCCGCCTACATTATATTATGCATTAGAGATTTTTCAGGAGGTAGAAAATGATTGATATAATGAAAAAAAGATTTAGTGTTAGACGGTTTAAGGATAAAGAAGTTGAGCAGGAAAAAATCGATAAATTAATTGAAGCTGCCCGGATTGCACCTTCAGCCAAAAATGTGCAGCCCTGGCATTTTGTTATAATTAAAGATAAAGAAAAACGAGAAAAATTAACCAATATCTGCAAAGGTCAGAAATTTGTTTCCCAGGCCCCGATTTCTATTGCGGTTTGTGCTAATCATCGGGATTATACCATGACCAGCGGAGAGAATGCATCATCTGTTGATGCTACTATTGCAGCTGAACATATCGCTTTGGAAGCTGTGGAACTTGGGCTGGGAACCTGTTGGCTGGGTGCTTTTTATGCAGATCAACTGGCGGAATTAATTGAATTACCCGACGACTACAAGGTCGTTACCATATTACCTATTGGATATCCCGATCAGGCAAAACCAAATAGAAATTTAAAACCAATTGAGGAGGTTGTGTCCTATGATGTTTTTAATGGATAGATTATTAAGAATTTTAGATTTAAACAAGAAATAGATATGGAGGTTGGATGAACATCAATAGATTAACTCTAAAAGTTCAGGAGGCTCTTGAATCGGCAAGATCAATAGCTGAAAACAATGGCAACAATGAAATCAGCAGCACGCATATGCTTTTAGCTTTGATCAGTAATCCGGAGAGTTTTGTAGTATCACTGCTCAAAAAGATGGAGATCGATGTTGCTGATCTCCACAATGTATTAGAAACAG
>CAYYLA010000324.1:0-3514 GCA_964441785.1 uncultured Candidatus Cloacimonadota bacterium
AGGGTTTACGGTTGACAGCAGGTGAAGAGATTTTTTCAAAAATATTCCTAAACGCGTCAGCGCTAAACTTCTAAACCTCTAAACTTAGTGGAAAATACAATTTCTGCAGAACGCCTCAGTGCATTATTCATTATTATTACCGCGAATAATCGCTTATAAACGCAAATAGTTAAGAGCCGAATAATAGATTTTTAATTTGTTCCTATGAATTCCTACAAATTCCTATAAGTTCCTATGAATTCCAATCAATTCCGTCAAAAGCCGGACAAGCTCCTTCCAAATTACCAACAACGATCACTACCTACTACTTACTTCTTCAATGTCCCATAAGTACAATTATAGTAGAAATGACTATAACAGCAATAAAGGCGATTAAGAATATCAATCCTGCTTTGGATAATTTTAACTGAGTGCCGCAGTGAGGACACCGTGATGCATTGGCAGAGACTTTTTTCTTACAGGTTCTACAGATTATGGTTTTACCTTTGGGTTGACTGATAGTGTTTTTTTTCTTGGATTTCCGTTTACTCATAATCCTCTTCTTTTCTGTTTTCAATATTAACTTTTTGCATTACCTGATTATAAAGAATTGATAAAGGCACAGAGAAAGGTACCTTTTGTTTAGCCTGGGTTATCAGCGTATATGCGTCTGTTAAACGATCGTGTTCCAGATAGATTCTGATCAGATCCAGGTAACAGGCTGCACTGGATGGATTGATGGAGATGCTTTTTTTTATGTATAATATTGCTCGTTCGATTTTCCCGATCTTCTCGCAGGTAAGGCCATAACTATGGTAAAATTGATGAGAACTAATGTTCAATTTTTCTGCATTATCAAACTCAATAAATGCTTTTAACCAGTTCTTCAAATTAGTGTAAGCCAAGCCTTGCAGGTAGGAAATTGTACCTTGTTTACCAAACATTCGTTCTGCATCAATGAGATATTTCAAGGCTAGATCAAATTTACTTTGGGTATAGTAGATCTCAGCCAAAAATATATAGGGTACCTGGGAGATTTTGTTTATCTTTATCAATCGCTTTAAAATGGATATACTTTTTTCCAGATTACCAATCTTGGCATATCCATAAGCCATATTGTATAATAATTCAGGAAATGTATCGGTTATTTTTTCAAATTTATCAATAGCTAGGACGTATTCATTTAATGATAAGAAAGAATTTCCCAGTTTAAAAAGTAATCTGTTTTCATGTTTATTATTCCGCAATGCCATCTGATAAGAACTAACGGCTTTACTGTAGAGTTTATGACGGAAATAGATATCCCCAAGTAGATCATGTAACTCACTACTGTCAGCATTATTTTTTATCTCCTCTCGTAAAATCCTTACAGCTTGAAGCCAATTTCTCTTACTTAGATATTTTGCCTGCCAGATGATTTTCTGTGTATTATCCATGATATATCTCTTTAATTTTCTCCAAAATCTCTATTGGATCACTATGCTTATTAATAAATTCACGTAGCTTTGATCCACCTCGAAACCCCTTTGTATAAAAAGAAAAATGTGATCGCATCTCTTTTAATGCTATAGCTTCACCTTTCTCTTTTACTGTCAACCTACAGTGTTTTTCAATGATGTCAAATTTTTCTTCTGATTTAAACAGGGGAATCTCATTGTTTTCTGCATGTAAAATCTCGCGAAAGACCCAGGGTTGACCAAGAGAACCGCGACCTATCATTACAGAATCACAATGACATTCGTTGTACATTGTCTCTGCATCATCAACAGAGCGGATATCTCCATTGCCAATAACGGGAATGCTAACAGCTTCTTTAAGTTGTTTAATATGTGTCCAATCACTGTGGCCTGCATACATCTGATTACGGGTACGAGCATGGAGAATAATAATATCTGCTCCAGCCTGTTCAAGCTGTTTACCCATCTCAATAAAGTTAATGCTGTTTCCATCCCAACCTGATCTGATTTTAACACTTAAAGGCAGGTTGGTTCCCCTCATTGCTTCTTTCATTGCTTTTACTATGGCTGCCGCTCGTTTGGGATCTTTTGATAAGGCAGATCCTGCACCGCGTTTTATAACTTTTTTTACAGGGCAACCCATGTTAATGTCGATGAAATCAGGTTTTACATCCAATATTACATCAACTGCTTTCGCCATGACCAGGGGATCCGATCCAAACAATTGTGTACCAAAGGGACGTTGGTTTTCTGTGAATCCAGCATAGCTGATGCTTTTATCTTTAGCTCTGGTTAACCCATCAGAGCTGATCATCTCACTTACAACAACATCTGCACCGCAGAATTTGCATATCTCCCGAAAGCTTATATCGGTGAAACCGGCTAAGGGAGCTAACCATGTTTTCCTGTCTGTTAATTTGCTTAATTCGATCATCAGCTCTTGTTTATTTTATCCAGCAGATTAAAGGTTAATATACCCATTGCTATTGCTGCATTCAGCGATTCAATATCGTTTGCCATGGGGATTGAAACGCGAAGATCTGCAGCATCAATAATCTCATGATTAATCCCAAATGCCTCCGATCCAATTACAAGAACAGCATCAGAGGGTATTGTGTTAACTGCAAAGATATCACAATCTCCACCCATTACCGCTGCTATCTTAAACCTGTTGTCAGCAAGAAAATCATTCCTCGAAAGAGTCTTCGAAGCCATGATAAAAACTGTTCCCAATGATGATCTCACCACCTTTGGATTGAAGATATCACAACAATCGGGACTCAAGATAATGCCAGACACACCGGCAGCAGAAGCTGTTCGGAAAATGGTGCCAAGATTTCCGGGTTCCTTGATGTCATCGAGATAAAGTTGAAAACCACTCGTTGGGAATATCCTTTGGGGTACCTTTACAACTCCGGCAATGGTTTGAGGTGTTTTGGTTGATGCCAGTTTATCGAATTGCCAGTCTTCCAGTATATATGTATTCTTAGCTTTAATTTCTGCTGCGTAAGATTCTGTTGATGTGCTTACAAACAGATGCTCAATAGCGATATTATTATTATGTAGTTGCTTTATTGTCCGCAAACCTTCTACCAGAACCTGTTTGTGTTGTTGCCTGTATTTTTTCAATTTCAACTGTGCAAAACTCTTCAGCTGATTCTTTGTTATTTTCTCAATTTTCATTGTTATAGATTGCCTTTATCGATTCAATATCGACATCATCGAGCTGTTTCTCTGGCAAATACTCCTTTCCATAATCCCAAAATAATCGGGAATCAAGAAATAAATTCATGACATCCCTGTCAATCTCTCCGTCACGAACACAAAAAGCCATGATTTTTAATGAGTTTGTTAAGGATTTTCCCTCTTTGTAAGGTCTGTCACTGGCGGTAAGTGATTCAAAAATGTCAGCAATAGCAATAATCCTTGTTTGCAATGACAATGCATCACCTGAGATTTTGAAGGGATAGCCCTTCCCGTTGCTCTTCTCATGATGTGCTGACGCGATATCTATTACATGTGCATATTTACGGGGAAAACTAAGTTTGGATAGCCTATCGTGAGTTCATGTCACATGC
>CAYYLA010000325.1:0-3453 GCA_964441785.1 uncultured Candidatus Cloacimonadota bacterium
ACTCGTCGATACATCGGTGTGATGATCAAAAAAGGGAGAGCTGTAACCAAAAATGTTACTATAAGAAGAAAATAAAAGAGGAGCTTGGTATACATGTTTATAGATTTTGCCAGGATTAAGATAGAATCAGGAAGAGGTGGGAACGGTTGCGTAAGTTTTAGAAGAGAAAAATTTGTAGCCAAAGGTGGCCCTGATGGCGGTGATGGTGGTAAAGGTGGTGATATTATTGCCGTTGCAAACAATAATGTGAACACACTTATAGATTATCGTTACAAAAAGCTGTTTAAGGCTGACAAGGGTAGAAACGGTGAAGGATCAAATAAAACTGGAGCTTCCGGAACTAATAAATATCTGATGTTCCCCAAAGGTACTGAAATCTTCGATATCACCGATGGGAAAAGAGAAAAAATCGGTGAATTAGTTGAGGATGATCAGGAACTGATTTTGGCAAAAGGCGGCAATGGCGGAAGAGGTAATACTAGATTTAAATCTGCCACTAATAAAGCTCCACGTTATGCTAAAGTTGGAGGAAATCCTGAGATTAAAGAACTGGAAATTGTTCTTAAACTTATGGCTGATGTTGGATTGGTTGGCTTCCCTAATGCTGGAAAATCTACACTCATTAGTGCTGTTTCCGATGCTCATCCCAAGATTGCTGATTATCAGTTTACTACCCTGGAACCATCTCTGGGGGTTGTTCGTGTCAGCGAATATCAATCCTTTGTTATGGCTGATATCCCGGGAATTATAGAGGGAGCACACGACGGGAAAGGACTTGGTATTCAATTCCTGAAACATATTCAACGTACAAGGATATTACTCTTCCTTATCGATATTAATTCTGAATCACCTCTTGAGGATTATGAGGTCCTGAAAAATGAAGTTCAGGAATATGATAAACTTCTTGATAAAAAACACCATCTTATTGTTCTCAGCAAAAGTGATACGATTCCACCTGATCAGCTAAAAGATAAAGTTGAGCACATTAAGAGAGATTTCGAAACAAAATTACAGGAAAATATCTATCGTATTTCAAGTGTATCCGGCGAAAATCTCCAACGCCTGAAACAGGATTTATATAAAATCATAAAGGAGTTGGATAAAGAAATTTAGGAAATCAGTTTCATGGAAAGATTACGTTACTGGCTGAAGCTTCTCTCTACAGCAAATATCGGGCATAACACTGCAGTAAAAATTGTAAATCAACTGGGTGATCCTCAAACCTTTTTGAATCACCAGGATAACGATGCACTCAAGCAAAAATTTTACGATTGTAACTTGATATCCTCCGCAGCAAAAAATCAACTTTTAGACAATAATGATCCACCTCATTGGCATCAAATTAAAGGATTGATGAGAGATCTTAATATATCCTATGTTACAATCCTTGATCATGATTATCCTACCCTTCTGAAGAATATTTATGATCCTCCTCCAATACTTTTCCATAGAGGTTGTCTGCCTCCGGGACGTTTGATTAGAAATGTGGCAGTTGTAGGGACCAGAAAACCAAGTGGTTACGGTAAGATGATGGCTCATAAGCTAACCGATGATCTGGCAAAGACAGGATTGAATATTGTCAGTGGGCTAGCGGCCGGTATCGATACGATTGCACATAAAGCTGCTCTGGATGCTGGTAAACCAACAATCGCAGTACTGGGAACAGCTATTGATTATATCTATCCTTCGGTTAACAGAGGGTTGGCAGATGATATCATTGCTAATGGTTGTCTGATCTCAGAAAATCCCCCCGGGATCAAAACTGAAAAATGGTCTTTTCCTGCTAGAAACCGTATTATAAGTGGTCTCTGCTCTGGAGTCCTGGTTATAGAGGGGGCTTTGAAAAGTGGTGCTATGCTTACGGCAAAATTTGCTCTGGAACAAAATAGAGATCTATTTGCACTACCTGGTGATGTTAATAGAGATAAGGCTCAAGGTCCTAATAGATTGATAAAACTTGGAGCTAAACTGGTAAGCGGTGCTTCGGATATCCTGGAAGAATATGATCTGCAGATGGATCTCACAGAAAAAATGCTGCCGGAATTATCTCAGGATGAAGAATTGGTTTTCCGGTTACTCCAGGAATCCAAACCTGAAATTACGATGGATAAATTACTGATAAAATCAACAATGGATATCTCTAAATTATCAACAACTCTACTTACCCTGGAACTTAAAGGTTTGATAAAGAAAAATCCGGGTAATAAAATATTACCATTATTTTGAAAAATAAGGAGTATAAATGGCAAAACGCAAAACAAAAATCACTCGTAACTATTTAATGCATCCATTTGGATCAGTACTGATAGAAACAGGGAATACTAAAGTTCTCTGTACTGCTTCTGTAGAGGAGGGTGTCCCTTCTTTTTTAAGAGAAGCAGATCCACCCGAAGGTTGGTTAACTGCTGAATATAATATGCTGCCGGGAGCAACCGATAATAGATTCAAACGTGAACGGTCAAAAGTCTCTGGTCGTACAGCTGAGATACAAAGACTTATTGGACGCTCATTGCGTGCGGTTGTAGACAGAACATTATTCCCGGGATATACAATCTATCTGGATTGTGATGTGCTCCAGGCTGATGGAGGCACTAGAACAGCGTCAATAACTGGTGCCTGTGTGGCTCTCCATGATGCCTTCATCAAAATGATGGACGAAGGATTTATTGCCATGAATCCATTGAAAGAATGGGTTGCTGCTATCAGCGTTGGTGTTGTTAATGGTGAGGTTGTTCTTGATCTCGATTATAGCCTGGATTCTACTGCTGAGGTTGATATGAATGTTGTAATGACCGATTCCGGTAAATTTATTGAACTTCAGGGAACTGCTGAAACAGATCCCTTTGATGATGCAAGCCTCAGAAAAATGATAAGCAAAGCAAAATCAGGTATTAAACAGCTGATAAAAGCTCAGAAGTCAGCTATCAATAAATGATAGATAAAACACAGTCTCCTGTAGAACATGTTTATATTCATGTTCCTTTTTGCCTGCGCAAATGCCGATATTGCTCCTTCTATTCTATAACGAGTTTGGATATGATTTCACAATGGTTTGATGCTGTTAAAATTGAAATTGCAAGGGTGTTGGCTAAGGTTGATGTAAAACCAGAAACGATCTATTTTGGTGGTGGTACTCCTTCACTTTTGGATGCCAACATGGTTGATGAACTCATCAATTGTTTTGATGTTCAACCGCAATGTGAAATTACTATGGAAATGAATCCTGTTAATATTAATAAGAAATATCTTAAGGAACTGCAGCATTGTAATATTAACCGGTTAAGTGTTGGAGCACAATCTTTCCACGATAATCAATTGTTAATGTTAGGGCGACTCCATGATAGTAAACAGATTGTAGATTCTTGTGAGATGATTCGTAAGGCTGGTTTCCAAAACTTTTCCCTCGACCTGATTTATGGTGTTCCTGATCAGAAAATGGATCAATTGGCTTAT
>CAYYLA010000326.1:0-3439 GCA_964441785.1 uncultured Candidatus Cloacimonadota bacterium
GTGTTGTGAAAATGATGTATAAAAAAAGCAGTAGCAATGATCTTGCTACTGCTAATGGAAATACATTACTAATTATAGGTAAAAGACAATCACTATTATTCTTCGCCTGTGTTGTTAATTGAAAACCACGATATCTTCCTGGTTACAATTAAAATTATAGCAAGCACAGCCAGCAATCCTAAGTTACCAGTGAGTAAAGCAAAATCCTTTAATTGTATGATCAGGTATAAAAAACTGTAGAGAATTACAAGAGTAGCTACAATCACATAACTGTAGATCTTACTTTTTATGATATTGTACGAATAATAGAATATCAAAGAAATTATTGAAATAGATGATATAATATAGGCCAGTGTAAAGCCAATAACCTCTGATAAAGCAAGCAATAATGAATAGAAAAAGATCAAACATAGCCCGATTAAAAGGTATTGAATAGGGTGAATACGCTCTTTCTTTATAATCTCAAGAAGAAAAAATGCTGCAAATGTAAGTACAATGAACAAAAAAGAATATTTTATACTTCGCATACTCTGTTGATAATGATCGTTAGCTATTAGAAATTTTACGCCAAATTCTGAAGCTCCAACATCATAAGTATTATTTTTCCAATATTGAGGGTAATTACGATTTAGATTAAATATGTTCCATTTAGAGCTAAAACCTTTATCGGTTACATCGCGATCATCTGGTAAAAAATTTCCGATAAAGCTTGGATTAGACCAGCTTGAAGTGACGAAAACATCTGTTGTTTTTCCAAGAGGATTAAAGAGAATCTGTTCACTTCCTTTAAGAATAATTTCAATTGAAAAATCAAATGAATCTGATATTGTATGTTTGATAGGGAAATGTATTCCGCTCGAAAAGAGATCGGAGTCAGGATTACCTGAAATCGGAGAAATATCCAAATCATCAACGTGAAGGAATACTTCATTATCAATACCTTTTAGGTCAGAAATTCCAAAAGAAAAATAAGATTCTGAAAAATCTTTATTTGGTATAGTATTAACATAGTCTGGAATAGAAAAAGTTCCATTAATAGTAAAATTTCCAGAGTAAACGACAGATTTGAAAATACTACGATAACGAATCTCTGGAATAACATCTCCTGCGATAGTTAAATTCTCAGGCAATATATGAAAAATACCAGATAAATCATCTTCTTTATATGGTATGTTAAGGATGGGACCCGTGATTGTTTGGGGCTCTCCCCACATTGAGTGAATCTCTCTTTTTACATCAGAATTTCTAGCTTTCCTTTCTCTGATAAGGTTGGAAATCATACTCCCAGGGATCATTAACAAAAGTATAAGGATTAGTAAAAAAAGTATTTTGATGTTTACAGACGTTCTTGAATTAATTGGCTTCATAGATACCTCTCAAAATTATTATGGTAAAGATGAAAAAGCAAGCTATGAGAATTTATGAAAAATTACAAATATTAAGAAAAAATTAAATGCAATTTTCTGAATCCATTGAAAGATGCATTATTGAGCGTCTCCAAATATAATTTTAACTGAGAAGCATATAATTTGGATTGTCTCTCTGTTTTGGCTTTAAGATATTTCTTATAGATACCTTCGAGTTGAGGTAAATATGAGAAAGACGTTATAATATAGACTGTATTTAAGCCAGTTTGAGTCGAAGCATTTAACCAACCATCATTTGTTGGGATAAAGTAATCGGTATTTGGCATCATTTGATAGAATGAGTTTTCGCTTGGATGGATCTGCAAGGGTTGATCATTACTATTGAACTGAAAAACATAGCAATAAGCCTTACCCGCAGGATTAAGACTAAAACGGTAAAGATCATCGTTATTGAGAAAATACTCTGATGTGGATAGATTTTTCAGATTATAATGGTTTACTTCTTCATTAGTAGAAAATGTTTCCAACTTCAAGTAATAATAGAATTCAAGAGGATCTTTAATCCTGGTCTTATTCTCTGATTTTGATGATGCTTCTATCTGTTGATTGACAATTTCAATTCCTGTTTCCTTCTTTTCTAAGGTAACATTCTGTTTTTGGAGAAAGATATTTAAAAAAGTGTAAAAAAGTAATCCAATTATGATTACTCCAATAGCAAATTTGAGGAATTGCAGCATAGGTGATTTACTTCGCCTTTTGGGTTCTGATATATCACTTACTGGTCTAAAATTCTCTTCTCTTTTCTCTCTTATTTTATCTTTGAGATCTTTTAAATCAACATTATCATTCATACTTTTTACCCTTTATAAATAATTTGGTTTTTTGCTGATTTATTGTCAATAGATTTACGCCTAGAATGTATAATATTGATCTGATTGTTTTAAAATTATCCCACCTACGGTGGCGGATAAATCTCTTGCTATTACAGGGCACTTTGACTGAAGCAGAAAATAAATGGGGGCTTGCTCCTGGCTTAAGGACTCATAATTTGCCTGTCCTTTAGCCAAAATGACTTTAGCCGATTTAAACAAATCCAGGAAATCCTTTGAGCACAACTCCATAATTGTTCCTGGAGCTGATGAACCATTATCAACGATGGTTGCCTTTTTATCAAGTCCTGCTTCGATTGCATCCTGCAAGGTTGCATCATTTAATATTGGACCACCCTTAACAACATAGGTCGTCTTATGAGGAAGGTATTCCAAAAGTACTCTATCGAAAACAGTCTCACCTGCATTATCTCCCAGGAATAAAATTTTATCAGTAGATTCAAGAGCTTTTTTCAATTGCTCTAGATGGTTTATATCAAAGGGAATATCCAATACTCTGTTTACAGTTTCTGTCAGGTCCGAATATGTCTCATATACACCCAAATCTATGATATTTCCAGCAATACTGATACGGATTGCTGTTTCCAGCGGGGTTTTACTTTGTGATACTATCTGTTTCAACCAGGGATAAATACGCAAAGCTTCCTCAGTCGATGCCCTTTTAGCTTTTTGATAAGGATCATTTATTCCGGAAACAGATTTAACCATCTGATGTACTTTATGTGCCAATATAGGAGGTATTGTCTCCTTCGAAATATCCTGTAGAATAACCATTACTTTTAAAACAATTGTATGTTGATCTTCTTCCGACAACTTCACGAGCCTGGCTGCATTAAGTGCCTGTTTAATAATACATGGGTAACAATCTAAATATGTCTGCATTTATTGTCCTTTTATGTTTACATAATCTGGTATTTCGCTCAAATCTCTGATTTCATGGTATACATCGGATTCTTCCAGAGTAGCAATTGTTTCATGTATCCAACTTGATTGACCGGTTAGATGTATTGCTTTTCCACCAATAGCAAGAACAGGTTTAATATCAGATCGGATAGAATTTCCAATCATTAGAAACTCATCCTTTTCTACTTTATATTTTTGAATTAAATTACTGTACATCTCTTCACTTTTCTCACTGACTATCTCAATAGCCTCAAAGTACTTTTCCAGTTTGGATTTTCT
>CAYYLA010000327.1:0-3417 GCA_964441785.1 uncultured Candidatus Cloacimonadota bacterium
CATCATCTCCCTTCAAAACACTCTTTAAAAGCTTTATCTTTACTGGCTTCTGCAATATCTCTTCCCATATCCCCCTGTAAAATCCTGCACCACAATAGCAATAGATATCTGGGATTACTTCTTCACTTTCCAAAACCTGGCGAATTCTTGGGCAATGACAATAAAATTGTCGCTTTTTTACCGGATCGGATTCCTGTAGATACTGCTTGAGAAATCCACTTTTAGGAATCTTGGTTGCAATGATACTATTCCCTTTTCTTACTCCGGCTAATCCCCAACCTTTCTCCAAAATATATTGGATATCCTCATCATCCAATTTTATTTCATTTTTTAAGAAATCTCTAAATTCATCTCTCAGTTTGGATAGGATGGCGTTTACATCCCCGAACTCAGCATAATGCTTTTTATATTGTTGCAACTTTTCAACGGGATAAGAACAAGCACAACTTAGCATAATCTCCTGCTGAATAGATATATCAACTTGCTCGGAGATAATATTCATCGCACTCTGCGTCCATTTTATTACATCCAGATTATTGGATTCATCAGACAGCCTTTCTGAGCCTGATAATATCTCCTTTGTTGTTGCTAAATCGGTGTTTTTGATTAGAGCTTTTTCCAGTTTTTTTAACCAATATTTCTCAAAGTCAAATGATTCCATTTCTAATCCCCCAAAGTTACTTTTGCTTATCCGCATAATCCGAGGTATTGTCAAATGTTTTCTTTTATACAGCTTAGAGAGCATCCATACAAATAAGGGATTGAAAATCATTGACTTATAGCCATAATCAAAAATTCTTAAATGCAGGGGGTAATAATGAAAATTGGATCAGGTTATGATGTTCATAGATTAGTTAAGGACAGAAAACTAATCATTGGTGGTGTTGAAATACCACACGAATTGGGATTAAAGGGTCATTCTGATGCAGATGTCTTGATTCATGCTGTAATCGATGCCATTTTAGGAGCTCTAGCTCTTGGAGATATCGGGCAATTATTCCCGGATAATGACGTTGCCTACAAAGATATAGATAGTCGAATATTATTGCGAAAAACCTGTGAATTGATGAAGGAAGCAGGTTATGTTATCGGTAATCTTGATGCAACAATTTGTGCTCAAGCCCCCCGAATGAGCCCTTACATTACCTCCATGCGTGAGAATATGTCCGAAGATCTTTCATGCAATTTAACTCAGATATCAGTTAAAGCAACTACTGAAGAGCATTTAGGTTTCACAGGAAGAGAAGAGGGCATTTCGGCCCAGGCAATAGTACTTCTGAAGGAGTTATAATGAAAAAGCCTGAACTTTTACTACCTGTCGGCAATATCGAAGCCTTTTTCGCAGCAGCAGAAGGTGGAGCAGATGCTGTTTATCTTGGACTACCTCGCTTTAATGCACGAAAGAAAGCAGCAAATTTTACCTACAACCAGTTAAATGCTCTTACAGAAGAAGCTGGCAAACGTAATATTAAGGTTTATGTAACACTCAATACCTTGATAAAAAACAAAGAACTTCCTGTCCTTCTTGATAATCTTTATGTCCTGACTCAACTTAATATCGATGCTGTTATTATCCAGGATTGGGGTGTTTATAATATCATAAAGAAGTACTTCCCCTCCCTTACTGTTCATGCAAGTACGCAAATGGCAATGCATAATACTCTGGGAGCACAATTTGCTGAAGAACACGGATTTGAGCGAATTATCCTGGCACGTGAGCTAACACTGGAAGAACTTCGCTCTATCAAAAAAAGTACCTCCATAGAATTAGAAATATTCATTCATGGAGCACTCTGCTATTCATTTTCCGGGATCTGCCTTTTCAGCAGTTATCTTGGTGGGATGAGTGCCAACAGGGGACAATGCAGACAACCCTGCCGTCGCCTATACTCAACTGAATCCGATACTGACTCCAGATATCTATTTAGTTTGAAGGATTTTCAGCTTATTGATCTGATCCCCAAATTTAGTAAAATTGGCATAAAATCCCTTAAGATAGAAGGACGTATGAAGGGAGCTGAATATGTTTATAACACAGCAAAAGCCTATCGGATAGCTCTTGATGAGCCGCAATCAATTCCAAAAGCAAAACAGCTGTTAACAAAAGATATGGGACGAGAAAAGACACAATATTTTATGGGAAATAATGTCTCCGAAGCCATTACTAAAAATCCTTTCCTTGGCATCGAGGCTGGGGTTATAGAAAAAGCAGGACCAACCTTCTTCGAGTTTAAAACAAAAACCGATCTAACAATAACCAATCGTTTACGTATCCAAAAACAGGAAGGACGTGATTCAAATACGATTAAAATCGATAAAATATTGAAAGCTGGTGTAGAAGTTCAACAAGCCTCAAAAGGCGATTATATCAAGATAATCCAGCCAGAAGCTGCAGCTGAAGTTGGTGATAGAGTCATTCTAACTCGGTTGAAAGAACACCGGTTCAAATCCAAGCTAAATCCAAAACCTGCTAAGTTACGAGTTAAAATGCCCCAAAAACTCAGTGATAAAATATTAAGAGAGATCCAAAAACATGGTCCAAAGACTCCTAATGAACTTTTTGTAAGAATCGATAACACCGACTGGATCAGGAAAATGAATTTCAAGCAATTTGATAAATTGATAATTAACCTAAGCAGAGCAGATTTCAGTAAATATGATTGGAATAATCGATTCCTTAGAACTCAATCAAAATCAATTATTTTTCAGCTACCCGATTTTATCCCTGAACAGCAGATAAGCTACTATTCAAAGATGATTAAAGAATTACAGCAGTTGGATTACAACAGCTTTATGATATCGCATATATCTCAGCTTAAATTATTCTACAAACGGAAATCTGCCAGACTATATGCATCTGAATCAGTTTATACATTAAATGATGCTGCAGCTCAATTCCTGAAAGCCAAACAATTGATAAGTTGGGTTTATCCTTTGGAAAACGATATCGACAATCTCTATTCACAGCATAATCTTAATGGTATTGTACCGCTTTTCTTTATTCCACGACTATTCTACTCGCGTATGCCCGTCAATATCAAAGCAAACAACAGGATTGCAGATAACACACAGGAATATACTGTTCTGAAAAAAGATGGTATGACTCATGTTATCCCACAGATACCGGTTTCCTTACTCCATTACCATAATAAACTTAAAAAGAAGGGATATGGACGTTATCTAATTGACCTCTCCTATGTAGCGGTATCTAAAAACAAACTGAATCGTTTGATCAATAAGTTTAAGTTCTCTGAGGTAGAACAACCCGGAACTATTTTTAATTTTAAAGAAGGTTTATCTTAGAAGATATTTGGTTGGATAAAAAAAGAGGGTTCAAAAGAACCCTCTTTTTCAATATTACATCCTCTTAAAAAAACATTTTCAATGAAATTCTATGAGGAGATTTTACAAAACTTT
>CAYYLA010000328.1:0-3417 GCA_964441785.1 uncultured Candidatus Cloacimonadota bacterium
ATGCTTTTAGCTTTGATAACTACTCCGGAGAGATATGTAGTATCACTGCCCAAAAAGCTGGAGATCGATGTTGAAGATCTCCCCACTCCATTAGAAACAGAGATCAAACATTTGCCATCCATCGATGGTGTATATCAAATCGGGATATCAACCGAGTTGAGCAAAGTTTTGAATCATTCCGAGAAAATTGCAGGCAAACTTGGAGATGATTATATCAGTGTTGAACATGTATTTATAGCAATATTGGATAAAGGGAATGTGCCTGCATCATTAAAGAAATTCAGTTTTGATCAGAACAGAATTCTTCAGGCTTCGAAAGAATTACGTGGGAATCAGCGAGTTACAGATCAGAATCCGGAAGCCAAGTATCAGGCGTTGGAAAAATATACCAGAAATCTAACAAAATTGGCTCGACTCGGTAAAATGGATCCGGTTATTGGTCGAGATGAGGAGATACGGCGAACTATCCAGACTCTGTCTCGACGACGCAAGAATAATCCTGTTTTGATAGGAGAACCGGGTGTAGGAAAGACAGCAATTGTAGAGGGATTGGCAAAGCGGGTTGTTGATCTGGATGTTCCCGAAAATCTTAAGAATAAAGAGATCCTTGAGTTGGATATGGGATCACTTCTGGCGGGAGCAAAATTTCGAGGAGAATTTGAAGAGCGTTTGAAGGCGGTTCTCAAAGAGGTAGAGAAAGCAGATGGAAAAATCATTCTCTTCATTGATGAGATTCACACCGTGGTAGGAGCTGGAGCTGCCGAAGGAGCTGTGGATGCATCCAATATGCTTAAACCTGCTTTAGCCAGAGGAACCCTGCATTGTGTGGGAGCTACTACTCTGGATGAATATCGAAAATATATCGAAAAAGATGCTGCCTTGGAGCGACGCTTCCAACCTGTTTTGGTGGTAGAACCCAGCGTTGAAGATACGATATCTATTCTACGTGGTATCAAAGAAAAATATGAGGTACACCATGGTGTACAGATTAAGGATAATGCGTTGATCTCGGCTGCAGTCTTGTCTGAACGCTATGTTTCAGATCGATTTCTACCAGATAAGGCAATTGATTTAGTTGATGAAGCTTGTGCTCGTTTGAGAATGGAGATTGATTCCATGCCGCAGGATCTGGACGATATCCAACGTAAAATTAAACAATTAGAGATTGAAAAATTATCTATCAAAAAGGATAAATCCAAAGCAGGAAAATCGCGTTTGGAACAGATCAATCAGGAGATGGAAATCTTAAGGGAAAAGCAGGCTGATCTCCAGGTTCGCTGGCAATATGAAAAGGATTTGCTACAACAGATCAGTAATCTGTCAGAAAAACTTGAAACAATCAAATCCGAAGCTGAGATTGCCGAACGTAAGGGTGATCTGGCAAAAGTATCCCAACTAAAATATGGGACACTGATTGAGGAACAGCAAAAGCTTGAGCAATTGAAAAATAAACTCAAAGAAATCCCTGCTGATAAGCAGTTATTGAAAGAACAGATTGATGAGGAGATGATCGCTCAGGTAGTTGGAAAATGGACTGGTATTCCTGTTTCTCGCTTACTTCAGGGAGAGATGGAAAAACTTATAAACATGGAAGATGTGCTTCGTAAGCGTGTGGTTGGACAGGAGGACGGCATTCGAGCTTTATCCAATGCAATCAGGCGCAGTAGATCCGGACTCGCCGACGCAGATCGTCCTATTGGCTCTTTCCTCTTTATGGGTCCAACCGGAGTAGGGAAGACCGAACTGGCTAAAACACTGGCAGAGTTTCTCTTCAATTCAGAGAAATCCATCACCCGTATTGATATGTCGGAGTTTATGGAGAAACATTCTGTATCACGCCTTGTAGGTGCTCCTCCAGGTTATGTTGGATATGATCAGGGTGGTTATCTTACCGAGGCTGTTAGAAGAAAACCTTACAGTATTATTCTCTTTGATGAGATCGAGAAAGCGCATCATGATGTCTTCAATATTCTTCTTCAGATTTTGGATGAAGGACGATTGACTGACAGCAAAGGAAGAACTGTTGATTTTAAGAATACGGTTATTATCATGACCTCTAATATCGCTTCACAACTTATTTATGAAATGAGTGAAAAGAGTGATGATGAAATTTCCGAAGCTCTCAAGAAAACATTGTTACAACATTTTAGACCGGAATTTCTTAATCGCCTTGATGATACAATTATCTTTCATCGTCTATCAAAAGAACATATCAAAGAGATTGTGAAGATCCAATTAAGCAGATTGATTAAGCGCCTGAAGAAACAGCAGTTTACTCTTGAGTATACTGATGCGGCGTTGGAGAAAATTGCCGAAGCTGGATTTGATCCGCAATTTGGTGCACGACCTTTGAAGCGGGTTATCAGACGTGAGATTGAGGATAAGCTGGCCATAAAAATCCTTGAAGGTTCCATTACTCAAGGTACGATGATAACTCTGGATCTTATCGATGATAAATTGATGATTCAATAGATGTTGACGGTTGACCCTCCTTCGTTAAAACTACGGAGGGTCGCCGGTTAAAAAAATATTACCACAAAACCAGTAAGTCACCAAAAGGCACCAAGATTTTCTATATGTCAGAGCTGTAAATAAGTTTTTAAATTGCATCCACAATGAATTCCTGGAAATTCCTATCCGCCAATCTTTTGGGGCGGATTTTACATTCTGTGCCTTGTTATCCCCTACAGGGAAAGATCATATTTAGGTCATTGCAATCCTATGGTTTCACAGGTTCAACCATAGGCTAAAATAAACCCCGTTGGGGTAAAAATCTGGAAGATTAACTAATTGGAATTTGTAGATTAATTGTGAGCTAATCCCTCTTTAATTGGGGTTATCCCACAACTAAAATTTTAAGATCTCTCCCCTTCGACAAAACCGTTTCAACAAAATGGCAGCTCAGGACAGGCAAAGTAGAATCAGTGGCTGAGTCCTTCGGCCAAGTTGTTCTTAGAACAGCAGCTCAGGACAGGCAAAGTCAAATCGGTGGCTGAGCGAAGTCGAAGCCCATTCTTGATCGCCAGTTTTTTTAGGCGGGTTCAATTTTCAATTGCTAACCTCCTTTGTCTCTCCGTCTCTTCGCTCCTCGCTCTTCACCATCCCTTGATCGCTTCACAGCACTGATCCGTCAAAAGCCGGAGTAAACAGTGGTGTTAATCTGAAAAATCACAAACAATCGCTCTATCATACACACTTTTTCTTAAATCGCATTTTCCATTATTCTTTTTTCTTTTTCCTTTGGCCTCGCTCTTCGCTATCTTTTCCCTATTTGCGTTTATTTGCGTCCATTCGCGGTTATAATGGGAAAAGGGAGATGGGAAAAGTGAAAAGTAAAAAGTAATCCTTGAGGAATTAGTAGGTAGTATGTAGTAGGTAGTAGGTAGGGATCGTTATTGGGAATTTTGGAGGAGCTTG
>CAYYLA010000329.1:0-3379 GCA_964441785.1 uncultured Candidatus Cloacimonadota bacterium
AACCAATACTCGCGCAATAATAGTAGATTGATAGTTGTTACAAAAAATCCTAACACATTAGAGAATCTTCGATCCTATTTTTCTTTAAGATATTGAGAGCTCTTTTCTCACTCTCTGTTATTAACATTTATTACCGCAGCTACTTTGTAGAAATATGGCATCTCAGCAGAAGTCTCTGTGTAACTTTCCGTATTTGATGTAAACACCTCTGCTTGAGAGAAATCATAGGGATCGGTGGAACGATAGATTTTATAATAATCTACAGGATAAGGATAGGTCCAGCTAATCTCTATCGCATCAGCCTCTGTATTAACACTAAACTCAAGATCAACAACAACGGGAAGGTCTACCCAATCTATTCTGTCATGCAAATCATATTCATAGTTTGATCCGGAGAAATCACCTGAGGTATTAACCATAGTAAGGTAGCCTTCTCCTGTGGGTGGTTCTAACATTTTTGCAACATTGTAAGCAGTTGATGATGGATCAGGGAAAGCAGCTCCCTCAATTACAATATTGTCATAACTATCAATGAAGAGGAGAGTTCCTGGCCCAGAATATCCATTCTGAAATGTACAATTATGAAAAGATTTCTCAGGATCTACAAGCCCATCTAACCACACATGTACTCCATTCTGATCCATATGTTCAAACAAACCGTATTCAGCACTAATCATACCACCCTGATACACATTGAAACTATAATTTCCAGAACTTCTGTGTGAAACTGTTGCTAAATCCCCAGGAAGACCGCTTATCTCCAGTATTCCTCCTCCGCTTACAGCTATCTGATCACCATCAGAAACCCACAGTTCAGCACCTTCATCAATGATTAGGGTTCCACCACTACTGATATTTATGTCTCCCATAGTTTTTAAGATATTACCGTTTAAATCAAGTTTACCCTCGTTAATGGTAAGACCATTACCCCATTGCATATCAATATCTGATTCCAAAATAACTGTGAGTGCTCTTGAATCAGTAGATTTATTTTCATCATCTCCATCTAACTTGTTTGATAGTGAAACCTCAGCAAAATTATTATCTTCAAAATGTCTAACTATCCATGGAGATTTTTCAATAACAATGTTATGGAAATAATGATAACCAGTTGGATTATATAGAGTCTGATCATTTACTCCTGTAAATACGACTGTATTAGCTGTCAGAGAATTCCAGTATGCTGACGCCCCTGCAGTTATATAAAAATCACCTTCAAAGTAATGGGTGAGTGAATTAACGTTGTCATGCCAAAAACCTGTAATGATATCTAAATCTTGAATTACGTGGATACTATTATTAGGCCTGAACTCACCAGCTGTTTTATCAATAACTAGATTACCGAAATCCTCTTGAGGGCATTGTGTTGAAACAAACTGGTCAGAATTGCCATTGAAAGTTATAGTTTCACTCCCGGGAGTATAACCTGCAATAGTGTCATAACTGATATTATCATTAATCCAGTTACCACCTACAGAGAGATTTAATGCGCTATCATATCCACCGGCATTCAATCCTGCGCCCAACCCAATATGAATATCGTTGATTATTAACAGAGAACTGTTATTGTTCATTTCGATTGTCCCATCTGAGATTTCTAAGTTATTTCGAATTTGTATTTCTCTTTCTGCCATTAATTCCAGACCATTATAACCAGAAAATGTCTTATCTACAACAACGTTATAGAAAGTTTCATTTGTCATTATATCAGCTGAAGTTGAGCCATCAAAAGTTACAGTACCAGTAACCTCTAGAAATCCTTCATCACCAATACTGTTTACCCAATCTCCTGCTAAATTAATATCAAATCCGTTGCTATTCACAATCCCATTATTAATAATAAAACTCCCATTAATATCCAAATCGCTTGTTAAAGTAACAGTGTTTGTCCGAGATTGCTCAAGGGTCGAAGTAACTCTGTTATTAAAATCTCTTCTAAATCTGCTTAGATCTTCTTCTCTTGTAGAATCTAAATTTTTGTTGATCAAAATATCATAGGAATTGCTACCTGCAGCCATGTTTAAATTAGAGTCAGAAGGCCCGTATAGCTCTATGGTTCCACCAGTTGGATTAAAATCAGAACGTGATACGGTGTAATCTTTTGCTGTTCGTATTGTACCACCTGTTATATTAGAGGTAAGATTGTGATTTGATGTAATATTTATTCCACAAGTTGTGAAATCTAAGATACCTCCACTCATTTCAATCAAAGCATCATGGGAATATGGCCATTCGCTGATAGATCCTGTAACAGTCATAATGCCACCTGATATATGCAGTTCACCGTTAAGATCAACCCAATCACCAGGATCGTTTAGATTAATTTCTCCACCCGTGTTAAGATAGTAAACACCCCGAATACCACCATCAATCAGATTATTGGCGGTAAAACTTCCTGAGAGAACATTAATATCCCCTGCAGTCCAATCGTATGATTCGCAAGTTACATCTACCCCATCGATACTAAAAGCTCCACCAAAAGTTTTATCTAATTCAAGTTCATTAAAATATTCATTGCTATAACAGTATTGAGGATAATCAGCGCCCCAGATTATCACTCTACCTAAACCCTCATCGAAACCATCATCGCCGACATAATTAGTCCAGTTTCCTTCTATCCTGATATTATGATCATTAGATACCAAAATTCCGCTTTCGATAAGTAAATCACCTTCCAAAGCAAGATCTGTAATCATATTTGTATTGCCGGTTGAGCTAATGGTTAGATCATGAAAATAATCACCAGTATTCAGAGTTATATTATGGCTTAAACCATCAAAAACAAAAGTACCCTGTTCAAGTTGAATAGCTGCTCCAGCAAAGTTATTAAAAGAGCCACGTAGAATAATACTATTATCTGTAATACTTCGGATATGCGATCCTTCATAATTATAAAGGTTTCCATTTATGACCAGGTCTTCCGTTGATATTCCGCTATAATACAAGTAAGCTCCGGCATTTTTATCACTTCTTAGATGGTTGAAATAGGAATCATCAGACTTGGTTATAATAAATCCGTTTGCACTACCATCAAACTCAACATAACCATTATCCAAATGCACACTAGATCCCTCTTTAAATTCCCAAGATCCCCTTACCCATATTTCAACATTTGGATCAATGATATTTGCTGTAGATCCAGATTCCCAACGAATTGAACCATTAACGTATAACTCTGCTGAATTTTGGGTCATCTCCAGTTCGCCATGAATGATCATATCTTCAGATACAGATAAATTCATTTCATTTATTCGTAAGGTAGCCTCCGATTCTACAGTGATATTCTTACATTGTGCATCCAAAAAGGCGATAACAGGAGATGATGATGTTCCAGCGGGAATAATTACATCAGTTTGACTATCCGGGATATAATTGATGT
>CAYYLA010000330.1:0-3366 GCA_964441785.1 uncultured Candidatus Cloacimonadota bacterium
TGCATAAAATTTATGATGTCATTGTCGTAGGAACCGGTATTTCAGGATTGTCAGTAGCGATTATGCTACATGATGCCGGCTTGGATGTATTAGTACTAACCAAAGAGCTGGAGATCGCAGAGACTGCAACCAACCATGCTCAGGGTGGTATTATAGCCTGGAAAAAGGGTGATACAGTTGATTCCCTTCAAAAAGATCTCCACAATGCAGGACATAACTACAATAACAATGAAGCGGTTAGAAATTTTGCCGAGAAAGGACCGCAAATGGTCTTTGATTTTTTGATCAATAAACTTGGTATGGAGTTCAGCAAAGATGATTCCGGTGATCTGGATTATACAGAAGAAGCAGCGCACTCAACCAACCGCATCCTGCATTTTAAAGATCATACCGGTGATAAGATTGAATCTGTTTTGATAAAGCAAGCTTTGCAACGAGGTATCAATATCTTAAATAATCAAACAACGATTGATTTGATAACGAACAATCACCACTCCAGAGATACCCAGGAGCTATATAAAAAACGTATCGTAATGGGTGTTTATGCATTGGATAATACTAAAGGAATTGTTAACACATATTTTGCGCAGAAGGTTATACTGGCAACAGGTGGGATAGGTGATATCTATCAACATACTACCAATCCCGAAGGAGCAACAGGTGATGGTCTATGCATGGCTTATCGAGCCGGAGCTGATATTATCAATTCTGAGTTTGTTCAATTCCATCCAACCTCTCTTTTCCATAGAGAGATTAAACGTTTCCTCATCTCGGAAGCATTACGCGGTGAAGGAGCAAAATTGCTGAATCATGCTGGTGAACTGTTTATGTCTAATTACTCAAAAATGGGTGAACTGGCTCCAAGAGATGTTGTTGCACGTGCTATCTACGATGAGATGAACCGCACTGGTAAAAAATTCATGCTGCTGGATATATCCAACCATTACAAAGGACATGAACCCATAAAAGAGCGATTCTCCAAGATCTATCAAACCTGCAAACAAGGTGGGATAGACATAACGACTGAGCCAATTCCAGTTGTTCCAGCTGCACACTACTTCTGTGGTGGTATCAAAGTAGATATCAATGGTCGTAGCTCTCTGGAGAATCTCTATGCTATTGGAGAAGTTAGCTGTACAGGCTTGCATGGAGCAAACAGACTTGCATCTTCTTCGTTATTAGAAGGACTTGTATGGGCGCATTTCAGTTGTAACGATATCATCAAGAACCTCTCCCCTGTCAAAGAAAATAGATTTGCGACAGTACCCGACTGGGTAATTCCTAAAAATACTGAACATTTTGATGATCTATTGATTAAACAGGATATGCAGGCGATTCAGATGACAATGTGGAATTATGCAGGAATAATCCGCACCAGAAATGGTCTTGAGAGAGCGAAAGCTGATATTAATTATCATTCCCACAGGATTTTTAAGTTCTATAAAAACTCCGTGTTAAAACGTGAAATCATCCAATTAAGAAATGCAGTGGTTACAGCATCGATTGTAGTAAATGCTGCCATACATAATCGAAAATCCATTGGATGTCATTATATTGAAGAATAGTTAAGTAGTAGGTAGTAGGTAGTAGGTAGTAGGTTGTAGGTAGTAGATAGAATGTAAAAATGTATGATATGAAGTTAGTGAAGCATATATAATAAAGATTATAGAAGATAGACAGAGGGATTAAGTCGCTAGAGTTTGGGGAATTATCTCTTTAGTTCTTGGAATTTGTTGAAATTATTTTATAAAATAGGAGAAAAAGATATGAGAATTTTAGTTATAAACCCGGGTTCAACCTCAACAAAGATTGCGCTCTTTATCAATGAACGTCAACAGTTTGAGACAAATATTAAACATAGTTCTGAGGATTTAGCGGATTTTGAGAAAATTACCGATCAGTATCATTTTAGAAAAGAGATTATCCTAAAGACCTTGAAAGAGGCTGATATCGATATCAGTAATATCAATTGTATTGTAGGGCGTGGTGGACTTGTGAAGCCGATTCCTTCGGGTATCTATGAAGTTAATGAAGCGATGATCAATGATCTTAAGGTTGGAATTCTGGGAGAACATGCCAGTAATCTGGGTGGTTTGATAGCCAATGATATAGCCGGTTCTATTGAGAATTGTAAAGCCTATATTGCAGACCATGTTGTTGTGGATGAGATGCAGGATGTTGCAAGAATCGCCGGTCATCCTGATTTTGAACGAATCTCTATTTTCCACGCCTTAAACCAGAAAGCAATTGCCAGAACCTATGCAGACGAGGTTAAAAAACCCTATGAAGAGCTGAATCTTATCGTAGTTCACCTTGGTGGAGGTATCTCTGTAGGAGCACATAGAAAAGGTCTGGTGGTTGATGTAAACAATGCGCTTGATGGTGATGGTCCTTTCTCTCCTGAGCGTAGCGGTTCATTACCGATGGGACAACTTGCCAAGATGTGTTTCAGTGGTGATTATACCTTAAAGGATATCAAGAAGAAACTCAAAGGTGAAGGTGGGTTTGTAGCCTATCTCGGAACCAATGATTCCTATAAGATCGAACTGCAGGTTCGGGATGGTGATGATAAATCAAAACTTATTCAGGATGCTCTGGGATACCAGGTAAGTAAAGAAATCGGAGCATTAGCTACAGTGTTAAAAGGCAAGGTTGATGCTATTCTTATCACAGGTGGTTTGGCTCGTAATCCACTATTGATTGATTATATCAAAGAGATGGTAGAATTTATTGCTCCTGTTGAAGTCTATCCCGGTGAAGATGAACTTAGAGCTTTAGCGATGAATGGATTAATGGCTCTTAACAAGAAAATTGAAGTGAAAATATATGCGTAAACCCGAAGATAAACTTATCGATACAAAGAGACAGACCGGATTTGTCTGGAAAGGACATACCTTTATTGTGGAATCGGAAGTTGAGGATAAGTACCTCTTTTTAGCATCCAGCGAAAAGGTCTATCTTGATGGTAAAAAGTTTATTGATATTGGTGGATTTACCTTTAAGAATACTAAAAAAGCCACTTTTACCGATAGCGAAGGTGTTCAGCACGTTGTTGAATTCAGATGTTCCAGCCTGCTGGATGTCTGGCTACCTGTCTCTATTCTCATTGATGATCAGTTAGTTTATACCGGTGGCGTGCGGGTAAAAGGGCTTGTTTTTGCAGTTCTGATATATTTCCCCATCTTCTTTTCTTTAACAATAATGCTACTTCTCAGTTTAAATTTAATCACTATATCACTAACTTTGTAGGAGTTGCGTAATTCGATGAAGAAATGTTAACATTTTTGCTTGACACAAAACCCCTAAATCCGGTTCTTTACTCCTTGTTGTTGGCGGGATAGCTCAGTCGGTAGAGCAGAGGCCTGA
>CAYYLA010000331.1:0-3343 GCA_964441785.1 uncultured Candidatus Cloacimonadota bacterium
TCAACTTTCATGATTTCTGCTTTCTGATTTTATGATTTTTAATCGTATCCACAATGAATTCCCATAAGTTCCTATAAGCCCTTCCAAAATTACGGGTTATGACTTCTACCTACTACCTTACTACCGACTACTTACTATTCTTAGTGTCCTTGTGACTAAATAGCCCTTTATTCATTTCCCCATTTTTCATTACCCAAAGGATTGCATACCTTTTTCAAAGAATCTTATTCCGTGATTATCTGTTAAATCAGTGTCTATCTGTGTTCTATAAAGAGTTTAGAGGTTCAGTAGTTTTGTGCTGCGCGTTTAGAAATCCATCCTTTTTCTTTTTTCTTTTCGCAGATCCTCCATAGCCTTGGCGAAGGAGGATTCTTTTTCCTTTTTCCTTTTGTCTTTAATTCCTTATTCTTCTCCCCTACTGCATTTTAACAACCTTCTTCGTTCCTCCGTCATCTTCATCATCTGTCTTCAATCTATAAAAATAAATACCTGCTGCAACATCATGATTATTCTCATCCCGTCCATTCCAGCTAACCGAATACTCACCTGCCGACAAAGGACTATCCAGCAACTGATTTATCTTCTGACCTTTAAGATTATAGATTATTAACTCTGCTTGTTCAACATCTTGTTGTATAGTGAAACTGATTGTCAAACCACCCTTTCTAACGCCGTTTACACCGAAAGGATTAGGAAAATGATGCAGATTATTATCATAATTATCCGGCAATTCACTGGGGTCAACATCGGTGAAATATTGGCTATTAAGTAGAGCATTCACCGTATTCCTCAAAAAAATAGTATTCTCAGGTTCATTATCAAAGGCATAAGCTGTACCAAGAACCACCAGACGCCCATCTGATCCAATCTTTTGAGCAACAGCAACCGGATACTGAGGTGTTACATCTTCATGAATAATACCACACTCTTCATAGTTAAAGCAGAAGAAATTCAGGAATTGGAAACTTGTTAAATTTGCCAGACCAAAACCAATCTCATTTCCAATATCATTGTCATAGAAAACCATATTCTGATCACCGAAAGTCATCCACCATTCGTTTAATGTAATCCCAAAAAACACATCCTCTCTACTACCAAAATCCAAAGAGTAGTATTCATCAATCAAGCCATATTCATTTATACGATAATCAGCCGATTCGCCTTCAATAATATCAGGCTCAAATAGATCCACAGTTTTAACCTCAATATCCGGATCAATATTAGAGAGCAACACCCACATATTCCTGTTAATTTCCATCAGCGCAGGATCACAATAACAAGGTAAAATGCGATCATAAAGATCCTTCCCAAAATGATAAAGACATATCCAACTTCCAGCATTATCATAAGCTCGATGCAGCATGGTTTCTATCCAATTATAATGATAGAAGAAATCGTAAGCTTCACTATCATTCAAACCAACCTCAACAGCATCCTCATAAAGCATCTCTTTCAGTAAAACTTTCAACTCTTTTCCATTGTGTTTCTCAATATTGGATATCCAAACCTGCTCACCAGGAAGTAAACAATCCATCCGAGACAGCTGATAATCTCCGTTTTCACAATAACGCAGCAACAAAATGTTATCCAGAGAATAATCCGTTTGATTTTCCATAGTAAGAAACTCATTTGATTTGTCAAATTGGATAAAATTTAATGGTTGGTGATACACACCCTCATAGATCAACTCATTGTCTGATCTGGAATGCAAATTTAAATCGTTCCAGGACCATCGATTTCCACGAATATTGGGCCTTGGTTTAGTTAACGTCTCCTTACCATTAAAATCGACAGAATAATCTACTGATATCGGTTCTTCTGTAAAGAAATGGACAAAGGGTTTATCTACATAGGGATTAAAAATATTATAGCAGTTCAGACACGCCAATCCGTTATCGAAAGCCTCTTCCAATGCGGTTAAATCTGTTTCGGAGAACTCCTGATATTTACCCATAAAGGGATAAGCTTCATCGTTTTTGATACGAATCAACAGATCGTAATCATCCAAGCTATAGGAACCGGTGTGTTGTGAGGTTGAATAGAGCAGATTACCATAACCAATTTTCACATTGTAATTACCAGCATAAGCCAATTCGACCTCAATATCCCAGGTACCTTCTGCTGGCAAATCAACATGCCCGACACCCTGGTACATTTCCGCTACAACAGCACCTTCAGGATCCATCAAATCACCAGTTATACCCCAGATAAACCGATAATCCAAGGGATATACAACAACATAAAGTGCGCCATCACTTTCTACCTCATCAGATACAGCAACACTGTATTGATAAACATCATTACCCACAACTTCCTGGTCAATGTAAACCTCTGTCCACTGTATATCCATTGGTGTAACCCTGGTAATCTCATAATCGGGAAAAATTGTTTCGAATTGGATATCCACAAGCTGATCTCCAATGATATGATAATCAACACCATGGATAGCATCAACTAGAATTGTTTCCTGGGAAAATAGTGTTAAAAATAAACAAATAAAAAAAATAATGTGGGATATTTTTTTAAACATAATCAACCTCCTGACTAACGTTATCCAAACATTCACTCTCCTTAACTTGTTTTACTTAGATAATATAACACAAATGCAGGGAGGCAAAAATATTACCTCCCTGGATTCTGAAATTTTATTTAATCAATAACATTTTTTTGATAAAATCATAGCGATCGGTATTTAATCTATAGAAATAAACTCCAGATGACACCTTATTTCCGCTGCAATCTAACCCATCCCAACGAACATCATACATACCTGCTGATAAGGTTTCATCTACAAGGGTTTTTACTTCCTGACCCTTAATATTGTAAATCTTCAATGTCGTTTCTGTCTGAGATTCGGCGATGTTAAATGTAATCATTGTACACAATCCTCGATCTGCATTATCAATGCTAAAAGGATTGGGGAAGTTATCAAACAACGTTGTAACTTCAGGTACATAATCATCTACACCAACAAGAGGAGTTAAAGCGATATCGTGTTGGATAGTTTCATCAAGAATCACCTCGATAGTGCCGTCATAAATATAGGTTTCATAATCTGGATGGCTGCAGAAAACCTCGTAGGTATCCGGTGTTAGATCAATCTCAAAATATCCTGCATTATCGGAGAATACCTGATAATCGCCTAACCTTACTAATGCCCCATCAACACCTTCTCCGTTAAGTGTACTGGTAACATATCCATTAACGGTTCCATGTTCAAACAGCATTGGATATCCTTCCACCCACTGGCAACCAATTGCATTGCCATCATGGCCATTCTCGGTAATATCATGAACATTGCTTCCTGCTCCTTCTTCCATGCGCCAGAGTGCAATCAGCCCAT
>CAYYLA010000332.1:0-3334 GCA_964441785.1 uncultured Candidatus Cloacimonadota bacterium
GGTGCATTTGGTGGATCTGTAAATATTGAAACAATCGGTGCTGGTGCTGATGTACAATCAGGTTGGACAGCTCGTATGTCTTGGGGATCTTATAGTGTAACAGATGAAGTTGCAGATGGTAAAGGTAATATGGTTGACTTTACACCAATTAACTATAATCTGATGCTTCGTTATAATTCAGGTAACCTTTATGGTGGAAAATTCAATTATGCAGTTAGCGTAGAAAGAAAACTTGGAGATTCTTACCAACCAGGTACTTATTATGATGGATGGTCTTATGGTGCTGAACTTCAGAATACATGGGGTGACCATAAAGTTAATACAAGTTTGATTATTGCTCCTCAAAAACATAATCAGGCTAGTACAATGACTGATATGGAATTGGAAGATCAACTTGGACGTAACTACAATCGTTATAATCATGAATTCCAGGAAAACTATTATAACAAACCACAACTTTCTTTCAGAGATGAGTGGAAAATTAATGATCAAGCTATCTTAATGACAAACTTCTTCCTTACCATGGGTAATGGTGGTGGAAAATATCTCAAAAATGATAAATTTGATGTTGAAACCGGTAGAGTTTATTATCAAACTATTTCTGACTATACTGATGATAAATACTTCGGCCGTCATGCACTTTATGTATACGAAAAAACAGGTGTAATGTTAGAAGGATTCTCATACGATGACAGTACAGAAACCGGTTTTTATAATGGCGATGAGATTTCTTATGGAAGTAATCTTCCTAATGGCGATTATAGTCACAGTTGGCAGAATGACAGCGAG
Organism: uncultured Candidatus Cloacimonadota bacterium; assembly: GCA_964441785.1. Taxonomy (GTDB): domain Bacteria; phylum Cloacimonadota; class Cloacimonadia; order Cloacimonadales; family TCS61; genus CAYYLA01. The sequence continues at coordinate 790 of CAYYLA010000332.1, forward strand.
AACAATCACAGACAATGGGGTGTAAATACTTATCTTGATTATACCTTTAATGATATGTTCAAGGGTGTTATCGGTGGTGAATTCAGACATTGGAGAGCTACTCACCATTCTTATACAAGAAACTTCCGTTATACCGGTGGTGTTTATGATCTTGCCGAAGACAGATATAATTACGATGGTATTGTAACAAATTTCTCAGTATTTGCAAGAGCTCAGGCTCAACCTGTTGAAGGTCTTACCGTTATGGGTGATGTCCAGTATGGTAGCTATACCTCTAAAGTAGAAGAAAATCCTATTGAAATCTTCGATTTTGCTCGTGGTGTATTTACTGGTGAATATTATTATGCTACACAGTATGGTGATTATGATGAAGACGATTATGAAAAAACATATGATTTCGTATCACCAAAAGCTGGTATCAACTACAATATCACAGAAAATATCAACGTACTCACAAACTTCTCTATAGCTTACAAAGAGCCAAGAGTAACAGACTGGTATCATCGCTCTCGTGGTCCTGATTATTATCAGACAGATTCTGACGGTAATGTAATTGAACTTGACCCTGAAAAAGCTACCACAATCGAGTTTGGTGCTGGTTATGCAGGAACAGGTTTCAGTTTAAATGCTAACTATTATATGACAAGCTATGAAGATAAGATTGAAAGTTCACTTCAACAGAATGGTGAATATCTCACAGTTAATGCTGGTGAAGCTGAACATAAAGGTCTTGAGCTTGAAGCTGCTATGGATATGGCTAATTTCGATGCAAGTTTAGCTTTAACTTATGGTGAAAATCGCTGGACTGAGATGAATGTTGAAACAATCTTTGGTATGGATGCTGAAGAAGTTGTTGATAAAGTTGTTCCTTATGCTCCAGAGCAAATGGCTAATTTCGCAGTTGGATACACATTCCCATTTGATAACAGCAGTTTGAGAATTGGATTCTCAGGAAACTGGTGGGATGAATACTATGCCAGCTACAGCAACGAATATGATGTATTTAAAGGTTATGATGATAACGATGAAGAAATCTGGGAAGCTGAAGAAGCTAAACTTCCAAGTTTCTTAGCAATCAACAGTGATATCAGCTATAACTTCAAACTTGGTGGAAAAGATGCCTCTCTCAGATTGGATCTTAAAAACATCAACAACAAAGAAGATAATTATATGAGAGCTACAACTGCAAGTGATTATGGTCGTAACGATATTTATAATGGAAAATCTTATATGTATGTTCAACCAGCTGCATTGTTCAATGCTTTCATTACAGCAGAAGTAAGATTCTAATAACTTTATTAGATATAAAAAAAGGAGAAAAGCCTTGGCTTTTCTCCTTTTTTTATTGGGTATTGGGGGGCGAACCCCCCTTTGGTTCCCCCCTTGTGAGAAGGGGGGATAGATTATTTTTGGATAGAGGGTAGAACGTATTATGTAGCAGGTGGAGATTATAAATAAACTCTATACTTCCTGAGTTCCTGACTCCCTGACTTCTATATTCCGTATTCCGTCTGGATTGTTTTTGTAATTGATAATTTTTAGTTTGAGGGTAGAACGTATTATGAGTAGGTGGAGATTATAAAAAGGTTCTATAATTCCCGATTTCCTGACTTCTATATTCCGTATTCCGTCTGGATTGTTTTTGTAATTGATAACTTTTGGTTAGAGGGTAGATCATATTATGTAGTAGGTGGAGATTATAAAAAGGTTCTATAATTCCCGATTTCCTGACTCCCTGTCTCCCTGACTTCTATATTCCGTCTTCTGTCTTCTGTTTTCCGCCTGCCCTGCGAAGTGAAACGAAGAAGGGTCTTCTATATTCTATTTCTAACTATCGATAATTTCTCTTACTTTTTTAATCAGATCATTGGCACTGAAAGGTTTCTGGAGGAATCCGGATTTCAATTCCAAAATCCCCTTTTGAACAGCTGTTGATTCCGTATAGCCAGACATAAATAGTACCTTAATATCGGGGAACCTTTCCTTCATTTTTTCCGAAAGTTCCTGACCGTTCATGTTGGGCATTATAACATCTGTGAAAAGTAGATCGATTTTATCGTTATATTTTTTTGCTACTTCAAGTGATTCAACTCCGTTTTCTGCAGTGAGGACATTATAACCGTATTCTTCGAGGATATCCATGACAAATTCTCTGATACTGGGCTCATCTTCTGTCAGGAGGACGGTTTCTGTTCCACCTGGCAGTTCTTCATCCTCTTGAGGTGTTGCAATGAGATCGAATTCTTCTTCGGAAATCTGGAAGTAGATTTTGAATGTGGTTCCTACTTCCAATTCGCTATCTATAAAGATAAATCCATTATATTGTTGGATGATGCCAAAAACGGTTGCCAATCCCAAGCCGGTACCTTTGCCCTGTTCTTTGGTTGTATAAAAGGGCTCGAAAATATGTTCTAATACTTTCTTCGGTATTCCTGTTCCAGTATCACTGACTGATAACATGGCATATTCACCAGGTTCCATCTCATTATGAATTGAACGGACAGGATTTTCTATAAAGTCATTACTTAAAGAAACGGTTGTGTTA
>CAYYLA010000333.1:0-3333 GCA_964441785.1 uncultured Candidatus Cloacimonadota bacterium
TTTTCTCTTCTTCGATCAAGGTGGAAAGGAATTCAATCTCAAGTTCACGGTTAACTCAAAATACTTTTCTTTACTGCGGACCTATTTTCCAGAAAATCTATTGAATATGGACATTTCACCCGATCAACAGTTCTATTTTCATCATGTCTACTTTTATAAAATGCAACATACTCATTTACGAGATCATCCAATGAACACTCTCCATTATGATCCATAATTTTTAACATGGAAAGTACCATTACCATTTTGTATGACATTGTGTAGTTGCCTTCCTCAATAAACGCAAAGAAATCTTTATATTGCGTTGTTTCATCATGGACTTCAAGATTCAAGTCAATTCTAATTGTTTCAATCTTTTCAGGTGAAAAGAAGTAAATCTTCTTATTTCCAAAAGGGATTACAATATCGGGATTTATCTTCTCTTTCTTCACCCAGGATTTAACAGTTCCTGTTGAAACAAATAACTCTCGGGCAAGTTGTTCTGCATTTATATAATCAGCGTAATACTGCTCAAAAGTAAAAACATCAATCTCTTCTATGCGTCGTTCTTCCTCATAGAGTCCATCCAGAATCAGTATATCATCAGAGTTTTCATCTCTTGCAGGATCAAAGATATTCGACCAGGGTTTATACTGATTTAAACCCAGCAAAGCATGCACACTCCAGGGACGATTAGTAAATGACCCCATTCCACCGTAATTGTCAACGACATCAATAACATAGAGTGCTTCTTTCCCTTCATACTTTCTTGTACCCCGTCCCAGTTGCTGCGTATAAAGTACTTTTGACATTGTTGGTCTTGCCATTACTATTATGGATGTTCTGGGAGAATCCCAGCCTTCATTTAATAATGAACAGGTTGTAAGAAATTGGATATTCCCCTTTTGATATTCTCTTATTTTTATCTCAGATTTACCATCGTTACCGCTTACAGATTCAGCAGAAATCCCATTATTTCTCATTCGTATAGCCATATTTTCTGCATGATTAACCGATACACAAAAAATGATACCCGACATATATCGCATTTCATCATTTACAAAATATTTTTTCAACGTATCTACAACCAGTTGATCCCTTGAAGGTACCACCACCCTATTTTGGAGATCACTGCTAACATAATCCTTTCCATTATATCTGATCTCACTTAAATCAAGATTACTATGGATTCGATATGCGCGAATTGGAGCTAAAAGGTCCTTTTCTATTGCTTCTTTCAAGGTTAATTGCGTCTCATACTCACCAAACACATCCTCAAGCTTTTTCTCATCAAGTCGCTGATCCGTAGCAGTAAGCCCGATAATTTTTTGTGGATTGAAATGCTGGATCGCTTTTTTCAAACTGGGTGCAACAGCGTGATGTGCTTCATCAATTGCCAGATAATCAAAATAAGTAGCGGGAAAAGAGGTGTAATTTCTACAAAGCCAGGCATAGGTCTGAACCAAAATAGCACTTTCTGTTGAATCACCTGCTGAAAGATCATTAGTAGAAATTGAATAGTCAGGTAATCTTAATTTTATCTTCGTTATGGTTTGATTTTTTATAGCCCTGGAGGGAGCAATAATTAAAGCTCTGTAATCATCTTTGGATTTATAAGCATTTACGATATCATGAATCAATATCTCAGTTTTACCAGTTCCTGTTGGTAAAACTACAAGGTTTCTGGAATTATATCCTTGTTCTGATTCTCCTAAAGAATCAACAATATCCTGTTGATATCGATGCAATTTGAATGAATTTTTTCGTTTAGCTTTTATTTTATGGCCTGGCAAAAATGTAGAACTTTCACCAAAGTATCGTTTCATCTCTTCAGCAAAATTATCTACATCCTTCATAGAATCTAAAGACCATCTAAACACTTTATCTCCATAAGCAACTATTGAGTTCTGCTTTTTCAATTGCGATAGATATTGCTTTCTGCCGATTATCAAAGGATGATGGAAGGATTCTCCATTCTTCTCAATCATGATATTGTAAGTATCTTTGTGGATTACATAATCAACCCATCTGGTTTTTCCATCTATATCAATTATTGGATATTCACGACTTACTTTATTCAGCTCTTCCCTACCGTATAGTTCAATAAAAGCATCTTCAAAAAAAGCTTCCGGTATGGTTGGATTAACAGCAGTTAACTCACGATTTGCTCCTTTTACCTGAATATTATCTTCATAAAAATCCTTATTCATATAGCGGTTAAGATCAAATGAAACTTCTCTTAAATCACTTTCTGCATCAATATAAAATCGGAATAATTTGTCATACTTCGACATCAAAAAATTTTGCTCTTTTGTATACTCGGAATATTCAAATGGTTCATTCCTATCAATCCTATTATCAATTATCAACGTACAATCTTCAACTTGATAAAGTGATCCGCAGATCAGGTCACTGATATGTTTGAAGTCATGGTTTTTAAAGAGTGCAGATTCTATGTCGTCATTAGTAAACATTATTTTTCTACAACACAAGAAAGCCAGGAAACCCCGGTTCTATTTAAGCCATCCTCGGTCACATTAGTCTTTAATAATTTAAAGCCTTGATCTGTGGCAAATTTAACCCATTCTTCCAATTTAAACGATAGAAACAGGCGACCTTTTTCATCAAAATTGTCTTCTTTTACATCATCTCGTGTTAACGGAACAGAATAGATTAATCTACCACCTGATTTCAATCCTGCGTAAACTTGTCTAAAGGTATCAATGATTTGGTCTTTTGTAAGATGCATTAGCAAAGCAATAGCCACAATTCCATCACAGGATTCAGGTTCAAGGTTCAAATCTTGTGGTATCAAACCTTTTCTTAAGCATCCGGTAAGTTCAGGATGTATCTTTTCCGCCTGCTCCAGCAATGTTGAAGAGCCATCAATACCCTCAACGGCAAAACCTTTGGAATAGGCAAACGCCAAGTCCCTTCCCGAACCAAAACCCAATTCCAGCAATCTACTGCCCGGTGGGATAAACTCCAGGATTAAATTGTGTAGATCATCTACTTTTGCTGATTCATAACGTTGAGCTAATTGCTCGGAATTTTCATTATAGTATTTTAGTGTTGTATTGTTTATTTCCAATTCTCATCCCCTCGAATAATTTATTACGAATAATTTATTATTAATAACGTATTTTAATTTCGCCCTAAAAATTGTCTAGTTTGTTCTTTGATGAAAAATATTTCAGCGATAATAAGTTTAAACAATGAATTCCACGAACGTAGTGAGCGCCTCTTTATATCTATTATATCACTACTTCTACTTACTTTTCACAATGAAATCTATCCAGTTCAACCATTCGCAAGGTTTATCAACCATTGCGAAGGTCTCGTCTTTTTCCTTTT
>CAYYLA010000334.1:0-3332 GCA_964441785.1 uncultured Candidatus Cloacimonadota bacterium
CGGCTACCATCTATAATCGACTTGCTCTGTTATCAAAACATAAAGATGAATCTAATACATCTCTGGAATATTCAGAAAAAAGTATAACAATTCTTAAACGATTGTTTGGAGACAATTGTAGTGAGCAACTTGAGCCATTAAATAATATTGGAACAGTATACAAAAAAAACGGAAGATTCAGAGACGCAGAAGAAATAATACTGCGTGCAAAAGAGATTTGTGAGAATGATTATGGCGAAAAGCATTTGCATACGGCATTGGTATATAGTAATCTTGCAGATCTATATCAGCTGATGAATAACCTGATAAAAGCTGAATATTATTATGATAAAGCGCTGCATATAAGAATAACCTTACTGGGAGAAAGTCACTATAAAACCTCTAAATCCTACTTTAATAAAGGCAATATTTACTATCTAAAAGATGATAACGAAGAGGCCTTAAAATTGTATAGGAAAGCTCAACTATACTCAACAACCAATAAAGTAGAGATAGAATTAAAAGGATTCGCAAAATATTATCACGCTCCATTAGATAATGACAATATTACCAAGAAAATCGGTAAAGATCATTTAGGAAAAGTCTCCAATAACATTGCCGGAGCTTATTACAATATGAAGAAATTTGAAGAAGCTATTGAAAATTACAAGCAAGCAGAAAACTTATACAGGGAGGCCCATGGGGATGATTATCCAAGTAAAGCAGATTTGAACTATCCTCTAGCTATCTGCTATTATGAGTTGGAACAATATGATGCTGCTGTTGATTGTTATGAAATCGTACTAGCGATAAAATCAGCAGAAATGGGAGAAGAAAATGTATATATAGCTGAACTTCTGGCTAGATTGGCTACATCCAAATATCTAGCTAGAAGAAATGTTGAATCTATCCCGTATGCGGCAAAGGCTCTTCAAATCTATGCAAAATTTCCTGATGAAATAGATCATTTGTTTAGCATGTTTTCTCTTGTTGCACATGCTTATCACAATCTCGAGAATTATAATCAGGCAGAAACATTCTTCCTTAAACTTATAGAATTGAAAGAACAAAGATTTGAGTTTCCATTTCAAGGCTTGATAAGAGATTATCAAAATGTGAAAGGACTGTATTGGGCAACAAAAGAATACGATAAATCACTATATTTTGCTGAAAAAGAAATAGAACTATTAAAAGCTTTATATGGAGATGATGATAGTAATGTAGCTTCTGCAATTGCTGGGATAAACAGAATCAAATCTGCTATTGAAAATCAGGATCAAGATCAACAAAATAAAGATGATAAAACTGAAAATTTAAATGAATTGTTGGATAATCATGACTCCTCGGCCAAAGAACATTACAATAATGGTAGGTACGCTGATGCTAAGGTTTTTTATCAGAAAATGTTAGATAAATATCTACAGATCTATGAGAATGATCACCAGGAGATAATAAATTCCTCTTTTAATATTGCCAATTGTGATTGTCAGATGGAAAACTATGAAGATGCACTGATGATGTTTGAAAAAATCTTAGCGATACTAATTGAAAAATCTAACGTAGTTAACCAGGACCTATTGGATTGTTATGATTGGATGGGATATTGTCATTATTGGATTGAAAATTATCCTTCAGCTATCGAAAATTACCAGAAGGCAGTGGAGTTATCCAAAGAAATGTATGGAGAAAAGTCTGAGGAAACTGATGATATAATATTTAACCTGGCTAAAACCTATTATTACTCTGATGATAATGATAAGGCAAAAGCATTGTTTATTAAGTCATTAAAATTTAGAGAAGAAAATTTTGGAAAGGATAGTGAAGAGGTCTCAAAAGCTCAGGAATGGCTGGAAGAGTTTGTTTGATTTAAGTGAATTGATAGTGAGATAATTGTTTTGAATCGATTGGATCATGTTACAATGGAGGTATCAAAGTGAAGAAATATATAATAATATTGTTAATTGCCTTATCCGTTATTTCTTGTTCAAAAGGTAGAACCTTTAAGATAATTCCTGTGGATGATCCTGATTCAACCAGAGTTGTTGGATTTGGGACAGGAGAATCCATATCACCAGACATTGCCAGAATCAGGGCGAAATCAAATGCTAATATGAATCTGTTAAGCCAAATTAAAGGTTTGGATTTCAATTATAAATCAAGTGATGGTTCAATAAGATTTAAAACAACAGCCAGTGGAACATTGAAGGATGTAAATGAGCTTGAGACTATCCAAATGAGCGAGAATAAAACTCTGATGATTTTATCAGCAGAGATGGATTCTAAACCTACTGTTCAGGGTAAAACATATCAGTTAAATAAAAAAATCATAACCACCGATCTTGAAGTATCATTGCAGAATCAGATGAAAATAGCTGTTCAGGAAATTATCCCGGCTACAAAAAGTCAGATAAATGGAAAAATCTTTTTAAGCGAGATTGACATAACAAAAGAGGAAAAAACAGATAATTTGATAGTGGATATCACTTTTGTAATTAATCTCCTTGAGTAATGCGAATATTTGCTAAGAATCTATTCCAAGTTGTTCTCTCACAAACTCACAAATCTCCTTTAACGCCTTTGTCGCTTCTGGGAACATAGGCGCCATTATTGGAAAAGCATGAACCATCCCTTTCCATTTACTCAATGTTACATCGACACCAGCAGCTTCTATTACCTTGCCCACATTCACACAATCATCAAGATGAATCTCGTGAGTACCGACACAGATATGTATTGGTGGCATACCACTGTAATCTCCAAAAAGAGGGGAGAGGAGTGGATCCATTACATCATGATCGCGGATATACATCTTTGACCAATATTCCCATGATCCTTCCGGGGCAATATCCTTCTTTAGATTGTATGTAAAGGATGGAGCTTCTCCTCGTAAATCGGTAATAGGTGAGATAGAAAAAGCTGCCTTTGGTAATTGGATTCCCTCTTTATTTAATGCTAGAAGCAAACATAGGGTTAATGTTCCTCCAGCAGATTCTCCACCAACAACGATATCTTCCGGTTTGTATCCTTGCTCAAGAACCCATTTATAGACAGTTACACAATCGTCCAGACCAGCTGGAAAGGGATGCTCTGGTGCAAGACGATAATCAAAGAGCAGTGATTTTAATCCGCATTCTCGAGCGAATTTTGCTACATGCATTCGATGGGTTAAACATGATCCCGAGATGAACCCACCTCCATGGATATAGAAGAGAATCTTCTCATCCGGATATGATTCCGGCTTAATCCATTCACCATGCATGCCCTCTATATCTACAGCTTCAGAGAAAACATCCCTTGGCAATTTCATGCGACGAGACATCCTGTCGAGACCATCCCGGAATTCCTTAACAGAG
>CAYYLA010000335.1:0-3331 GCA_964441785.1 uncultured Candidatus Cloacimonadota bacterium
ACAGACTTAACCTTGGCTTCAAACAACAATTTCTATGATAATAGTGATGGTCTTTACATTTATCAATGTACTAATCCCACCATTGATTTCAACAACTATTTTACTGAGAATAATCGAGGGATAATACTAGATCAATGCGATAATCCAACTTTTTCATCAGGTATATTGGTAAATGATAATTATGTCTTTGGTATTGGATTCGAAAATTGTTCAAATCTGGGGACGATAGATGGATTTACTATTACCGGTAATCTACAGTATGGCGCTTTTTCAATCAAGAATTCAGGAAGTTTTACATTAGGGGAAAACCTTATAAACAACAATAACAATTGGCCGTTATCAATTAACCCCGGTTCATTCCCCACCTCAGGATCCAATGTTCCTACCTCAGGCAATACACATAACCATATTCAGGTAATTGGAGGTTCATCAACCGAATCTGGAACCTGGCCTAAATTTTCCCAAATTGATTACTATGTGAATGAAAGTTCAACCATAAACAGTGCAGGCGCACTTACAATTGAAGCAGGAAATAATATCCTTTTCGGTAACTCAATGACAATAAATTGCTCAGGAAATATCAATGCCCAGGGAACAGCAATTGATAGTATCAAGTTTGCTGGACAAGACTCACAAGTAAACTGGCAAAGCATGTATATCTATTCTGGAGGATCAGCTGTTTACACATTTGCCAAATTTAGTAATGCTAATAAGGCTATTAACATTAATAACTCAACTGGAGTCACTATTTCAAATTGTGAAATTTCTAATTGCAGTTATGGGATTTATTCCAGTAATACTCCTCTCGTTATGATAGCTTCCAACTATATTCATGACAATACATACGGTGCTGATATTCGATTAACAACGGATTTCACATTAGATACAGCAAACACTTTCTTAAATAATGACAGAGGAATACTTTTTTATCAATGTACTAATCCTACGGTTGATTTTAATAATATTTTCTCTAATAATAACTATGGGCTACTTTATCAACAGTGTGATAACCAAGAATTCAAGGCGAGTATCGCTGTAACAGATAATCTAGTTTATGGTGTAGGATTTGAGAATTGTACAAATCTGGGTGTAATAGATAGTCTTACAGTAACTGGTAATCAAGGCTTTGGAGCATTTTGCATCAGAAATTCCGGTGATTTCACACTTGGTTCAAACATTGTTAACAATTCCAACAGCTGGCCTCTTTCCATAAATGTAGGCTCTTTTCCTAACTCTGAATCCAACATACCTACAACAGGTAATACCCATAATGATATCCAGGTTGTTGATGGCGCAAGTTCAAATTCAGGCAGCTGGCACTATTTCCCGAGTCTAGATTACTATGTTAATTACAGTTCAACTATAAATGAAGGAAGTAGCCTTACAATTGATCCAGCTGTAAACATCTATCTAAATTCATCCATAATCCTTAATATTTTTGGTACTCTCAATGCTCAAGGAACAATTACAGATTCGATTCACTTTAATTCTCAAGATTTAAGAGGAAATTGGTCTTCTTTATACTACTCTACAACGAGTTCAGGCAGCCTGTCATATTGCTCCCTTAAAAATGCCTACAAAGCAGTTAATATCTATCAATCAGATGATATTGATATAAATGACTGCTATTTTTCAGAAAATCAATATGCAATTTTCATGAATTACAGCGACATAAACATTAATCACTGTGTAATATCAGAAAACCAATATGATGGCATACACTGTCACAACAGCTCTCCAAGCATTCTAAATAATGAGATAACAAATAATTTGCAGAATGGGATAAAATTATCTGATAGTTCCATTCCCAATCTTGGATCTAATGCCAGCGAGGGTAACACAATTTATGGAAACGTTGATTATGGCATATATAATGGTGACGAGGATATCAACGGTAACTATATCTGGTGGGGAACCGATAATTTCCATCTTATCCCTGATATGATCTATGATTCTAATGATGATGGGTCTCTTGGTACCGTAACAATCAGTGGTTGGATAAATGAAGATCATGATGAATATCGAACGCCAGCAACGGAATCAAGTACATTGGAAATTTCCGAATCATCATCAACAATTATTCTTGATTGGACAGCATCATCGGATAGCGATTATTATCAGGTTTATTGTAGTGATAATCCCAGTTCAGATCATTCCGGCTGGCAACTATTAGCCACAGAGATAAACGATTTGACCTGGAGCGAGATAGCGTCAATAAACAAAAGGTTTTATTATATTTGTGGAATCAATGTTAGCCGTTGAAGTTCATTCTGAAATCAAGAAGGGTGGTGATAAAATATTCTGACTTCATAGGAGAATACTTGAAATAAGTCAAATGAGAAATCAGAGATGAATCTGAAGCTCCAAAACCTTTAATGAAGTCATCTGCTATTGTCAGCATTCGTTCTGCCAATTGGATTTCTTCACGTTCTTTTTTGATAATGGAGAATGTTTTCAGCAGTTTCATTTCCTTAAGGATATAATCAATATGCCAGTGAATTTTCTTCGTTATACGTTGGTGTCGCTTTATCCGTTTTGACAACGAATGCCTTGCGGAACCAGTATAAATATAATATCCTTTTCTGAAGTAGATTTTTCCTAATCTACCAACCGATATTTTTCTATCCCTGTCATTATGAATTAGTAGTAGATAAGAGCCCGAATCGTTGCAATTTAAATTCAATGCTTTTTCATCAATCTTAACCGCTTTGATTTTGGTAGGATCAATGGTTATTGGATCATTAAACCATGGTATCCAGGCAGATTTCTTAACCTTAGATAATCCTTTAAATATGTTTGCATAGCGGAAATCCGTATGAAAATTTGGAATAAATCTCTGAGCTGATTGATTAGGAATGAGATAGAGAATGTGAGCCTTCATATCCGGGCTAACCAATCCCTCTAAATCCAGCAGATGCCTTTGACCTCTTATCGTTGGAGCATCTGGAAACATCGCAGTACCATTATGACAGAGCGTGCATGATTTCACCTCAATTACCTTATCTGTTCCCTTAGCTGACTGGAGCAAAAAATCAAATCGTGAATTAGCCATGGGAACCTCACGTTTAATAATGAAGTCACCTTTGAAATCGCCAATACTACCTGCTTTAAGAATTTCATGAACAACAGAATTAACCTTAATCGTATCCAAAAAGACATACTGATTTTGATATATTGTGCCAATAACCTTGTATTGATATTTCGGCATGGGAACTTTAGTAAGATAAAAGATACGTCCTGGCAGGCAAAATTCTTCCATCCTACCAGTATTGGGGACATATGCTTTAATCGCTTTGCCATGATGATTTAGCACCATGACAAAGCGATTTGG
>CAYYLA010000336.1:0-3310 GCA_964441785.1 uncultured Candidatus Cloacimonadota bacterium
GTATGGAATAAACTCATCGACCGTTATGATAAGGAGTTCATAGGAGTCATCGCGATTTCTATCATATTCTGCCATGGGTAAGTCTTCTGTATTTTGAACTATTTTACTTAGATGATCAATGGTTGCGTTATCATTTTTCAAAAGTGGCATCGCTGTTGATGATTTATCGGTAGGAGATGTAACTATGTTTACGGTAATCGAGGTGTAATAATAGAGTTCTCTGTCAGCAGGATAATAAACAAAAGGTGAGATTGTTGCGTAAGCAATAGAATGGCCACGATAATATTGGGTCTGTAAATTATATCTGTCGTTGCCTGTATAGGCTTCTGATGAATTGTATATTGTCGCATCACCCTGGTCAAAATGATATGGTCCATCGTAACTGAGAGGATATTGACGTTGTACAGGTTTTACTGTTATATCATTACTGACAAGTTGTAGATTATCAGCTTCAATCTGGATAGATACGGCTTCTTCACCAACTGGCAATATTAATTGAACTGGGATTTCCGGCAGAGCAGGATCACCTGTGGAACCTGCCACGCGTGCACCATTTAAGGATATCTGCGTGAACTGGTCTAATCTGGTAAGTTCCGGCTGGCCAATTGAATAGTCCATGGTTATAATGTCAGCATTTAATAGAAAAAAACTCAACAATATGAAAACAATCAGATACAATTTTTTTGACATTCTATACTCCTATATTATTTATTTATGTCATATTATGCAAGAAATATTCCGTATTTAAGCTAGGTTCTGATATTTATCTGCTTTTAATTACGATTTCTGTTTAATTCAGATATTTAGCAAAGAGCCATTCTTGTGAAAACTATCTTATTAAATATTTTAGAGCATATGTGCATAACCCTGTAGCCTTAAATTTTTTTATGTCGCTCAACCTTGATTTTACCAACTCATTTATTCCTGTCTGATCTTTTGTCTTATGCACCGAACTGGCTATAATAAAGATTATGATAGAATCCTTGTTTTTTTAGCAATTCTATATGTGTTCCCTGTTCGATAATTAATCCATTGTTCATAACAAGTATTGCATCAGCATTTTTAATGGTGCTTAATCTGTGAGCAATTACAAAGCTGGTACGCCCTTCCATCAATTTAAGCATGCCATCTTGAATTTGTATTTCGGTACGTGTATCAACACTTGAAGTAGCTTCATCAAGAACTAATATAGAAGGTTCAGAGAGAATTGCACGAGCAATAGCAATCAATTGTTTCTGACCCTGGCTGAGATTTGAACCACCTTCGGAGACAAGTGTGTCATAGCCATGAGTCATTCTGTGGATAAATTGATGAGCATTGGCCATTTTGGATGCAGCGATTATTTCTTCATCGGTTGCATCCAACTTTCCATAGCGTATGTTTTCTTTAACTGTATCAGAGAATAAGAATGTTTCTTGCAATACAATCCCCAAGTTACTTCTCAGATCTTTTTTCTTAATTTTACGGATGTTTTTCCCATCGATAGTAATGGAACCACGGTGGAAATCGTAAAAGCGAGAAAGCAGGTTAATCATTGTTGTTTTACCTGCTCCAGTGGGACCTACCAAAGCAATGGTTTGTCCTGGTTTCGCCTCAATATTGATCCCCTTTATAATGGGAATATCGGGGAGATAACGGAAATGTACATCTTTGAAAATAACCTCTCCTTTGACCTCTGTAAGGGGAAGTGAATCTTCGGCGTCTTCAAATTCGGGGATTTCATCTAAAACAGCAAAAACTCTTTCTGCTCCAGCTAGGGCTGCTTGAATTGATGTATATAGCTGAGCAATCTGATTCAAAGGTCGTGAGAATTGTTTCGTATAATTCAGGAAGGCAGCAATTGTACCTATGGAAACCATACCATAAATAGCAAGAATACCTCCGGCAAATGCAGTAACACAATAATTAAGATTGTTCATCATATTCATCATTGGTCCCATAACTCCGGAAGCTATATTTGCTTTATTTGATGCTTTTTGCATTAACGTGTTCTGAATCGAAAATTTATCTAATAATTCATGTTCTTTGGTAAAAGCTTTTATAACCCTTTGGCCCGAAACACTCTCTTCTATAATCCCATTTAATTCGCCCAAATATCTTTGTCTGGCTGTGAAACCTGTTCGCGTTGTTTTAGCAATTTTCTTAGTAAGAAAAATCACTATTGGAATAACACAAAGACATATCAATGCTAATCTCCAATTAATGCTTAACATTACTATACCAACAGCACTTATAGAGAGAACAGCGGAGATAAACTGCAAAAAACTGTTGGACAACGTATTGCTTATATTGTCGATATCATTGGTAACTCGACTCATTAACTCACCTGTTGTTCTGGTATCAAAATAATGAATTGTGAGGGTTTGGAATTTATGAAAAATATCATTTCTTAGATTTTTGATAGCTTTTTGAGCAATTGCAATCATAATCCATTGTTGTAAAAATGTAAACCCGGATGCAGCGAGATAAATTCCTATCATCATCAGTAATAATGTAGCTAAACGAGGAAAATTTAGAGATTCAATAATGTAATGGTCGATTCCGTATTTCATCAGGTATGGTCCTGCTATATTTAGAGCTGTTGTTATCATAACTATGCATACTACAAGCAACATTCCGATTTTCTGAGATCTTAAATATTCCCAGAGTTTTTTTAAGGTTGCTTTAGAATCTTTGGCTTTTTCTTTGGGATGAGCAAAGTGGCCTCCAGGTCCACCACTTCCATGTCTTGAACCTGGTCCCATCATAGGTGTATTGGTTTTACTTAACTGTTTTGTCATTATATGGCCTCATTATCTATTTGTGAGTAGTAAATCTCTTGATAAATAGTATTATTTTGTAGCAGATGTGAATGCGTTCCAATACCGGAGATTTTGCCGTCATCCAAGATTATTATCTTATCAGCATCTATAACACTACTAATGCGCTGAGCAATGATGATAGTAGTAGTTGAAGAGTTATACTGCTTTAATGCGTTCCGAATTTGTTTTTCGGTTGTCATGTCCACCGCACTGGTTGCATCATCAAATATCATGATAGGAGCTTGTTTTGCCAATGCTCGTGCAATTGCGATTCTCTGCTTTTGACCCCCCGACAGGTTAACTCCTTTTTGGTTTATATTGGTATGATATCCTTCCGGTAGTTGCTCTAGATAAACATTGATATTAGCAGATTTAGCAGATTGAATCATCAGTTCTTTTAATTTATGATGCTCATTATTTTCATAATGGAAGAGGATGTTGTCTTGTACTGTTCCAGAAAACAAAATAGTTTGTTGCGGAACTAAAGATACATTATCTCTCAATTGTTC
>CAYYLA010000337.1:0-335 GCA_964441785.1 uncultured Candidatus Cloacimonadota bacterium
TATCAAACTATTCGACCCGATCAGGAATCTGTTTTCAAAATTACCGTCGGCAAAATTGAGAGGTTACAAACCCGGCAGATTCTCTTTTAATGTAAAAGGTGGACGCTGCGAAGCATGTCAGGGTGCAGGAGTAAAACAGATAGAGATGCATTTCTTACCAGATATCTTTGTAACTTGTGAGGTATGTAAGGGTCATAGGTATAACAAAGAGACATTGGGGATAAAGTTTAAAGGACATAATAGAGCAGATGTTCTTGACATGGATGTTCAAGAGGCTGTATCGTTATTTGAGAATATGCCGGGTGTATATAAGGCAGTCTTCAGTGAAATATCTC
>CAYYLA010000337.1:345-3303 GCA_964441785.1 uncultured Candidatus Cloacimonadota bacterium
TCGTTATTTGAGAATATCCCTGCAATATCCAAGAAATTACGAACACTTCAAGAGGTCGGCCTGGATTACATCAAACTTGGTCAATCATCAACAACCCTTTCGGGCGGAGAAGCTCAGCGCATTAAATTGGCCAAAGAGCTCAGTAAAACCAGTACAGGTAAAACCCTTTATATTCTGGATGAACCAACAACAGGCCTTCATTTTGATGATATCAAGAAGTTACTCAATGTTCTTCAACGTCTTGTAGCAATGGGAAATACCGTTGTAGTGATCGAGCACAATCTTGATGTGATTAAGTGTGCTGATTACATTATTGATCTGGGACCCGAAGGAGGTGATAAGGGTGGTAACATCGTTGTTTGTGGAACACCTGAAGAGGTTGCAGAATACAGTAAATCTTATACAGGTGAATTTCTTAAGAAGCATCTAAAAAATCAGGGAAAGAAAAATGGAATTAAAGAATAGAATAGAAACAATCTGGGAAAAAGAGAATTTTACCAGGGATGATAGAACTTTTTTTGAGGAATTTAAAGCAGGTTTGAATAATGGCTCTATAAGAGCAGCAGAGCCGATTGATGGCAAATGGAAAGTAAATACCTGGGTAAAAAAAGGTATTTTACTTGGATTTAAGATGGGTAAAATTATTGAGATGCCCTTAAGTGATCATAAAAGTTTTTTTGATAAAGACACCTATC
This sequence comes from uncultured Candidatus Cloacimonadota bacterium, assembly GCA_964441785.1. Classification (GTDB taxonomy): domain Bacteria; phylum Cloacimonadota; class Cloacimonadia; order Cloacimonadales; family TCS61; genus CAYYLA01. Next base: position 1,041 of record CAYYLA010000337.1, read on the forward strand.
CCGAAAAACAGATCAATCTTAAGGATGGATTACGTCTTGTACCAGGTGGTTCATCAATAAGAGAAGGTTGTTTTGTGGCCCCATCAGTTGTTATGATGCCTCCCATGTATATCAATGTAGGTGCTTATGTTGATGAAGGTTCTATGGTTGATTCACATGCCCTGGTTGGAACATGTGCCCAGATTGGAAAAGGTGTTCACCTTAGTGCTTCATCGCAAATAGGGGGTGTAATAGAACCTATTGGTGCTAATCCTGTAATTATTGAAGATCACGTATTTGTCGGAGGAAATACAGGACTATACGAAGGTGTTATAGTACGGAAAAGAGCAATCATTGCGGCCGGAGTTATTATTACATCTGGAACCAAGGTCTATGATTCTGTTAACAAGGTTTTTCTATCCAAGAATGAGGAAGGAAGTCTTGAAATTCCAGAAGGAGCTGTTGTCATATCAGGTTCTCGATCACTTAAGAATAATGAGGGATTCTCTGTTTACTGTCCAATTATTATTAAATATCGTGATGCTAAAAGTGATACCTCCGTTACATTGGAAGAAGCTCTTCGTTAATTGATATGTGCGCTCATCTCGACTTTATCAAAAAATCAATTATTCGTCAGATCTTTGACGAAGCTCCAGATCATGCTATTAATTTAGGTTTGGGTGAAATACAGTTTAAGCTACCTGATAATTTCAAACAAAAAATTGCTGAAATTGTATTAGCGGAAGATGCCCTTTACACGCCAAACGCTGGTCTTCCAAGCTTAAGAGATGCTATAGCAAAACACTATAATAAGGACTTAAACCCTAGCAATGTCTGTGTTACTGTGGGAACAGAAGAAGCTCTATTTCTAGCCTGTGCTGTAAATCTAAAATCTTTGGATGAGGTTCTTATTGCTGATCCCTGTTATTCGGCATATGAAACAATTATCAGAATTCATAAGGGAGTACCTGTTCGATTCCAACGTATCCCATCGGCCAATTTTTCCATCGATCTTGAGGATGTTAAAAATAAAATTAACAGCAGAACGAAAATGATAATTATTGCAAATCCTTCTAATCCGTTGAGTACTACATTGGGGAAAAAAGAGATTACTCAGATTATTTCGTTATGCGAACAATACAATATTATTCTGTTGGTTGATGAGATCTATAGAGAATGTTCGCTAAACAAAGAAATCGAAAGTCTTGTCATGCAATCTCCCCATGTAATTGTAGCTGGAGGGTTCAGCAAATCCCTTGCACTTTCTGGATGGAGAACAGGTTGGATGATCTCGCAAAATAGAACAATCATCTCAAATGCTATTAAGTATCAGCAATATCTACTGACCTGTCCCCCATATATTTCTCAACGTGTTACAGAATTAGGATTCAGCGATTCAGGTACAAATGTATCCAAAGAAATAAACGAGAAATTGAGGCAGAACTACTTGTATTGCATAGAGAAAATCCAACAAACTGCAGAATATGTCGAACCAAACGCAGCTCCATATATTTTTCTTAATATTGGAAGGGATGGTTATCATTTTGCAAAAAAGATATTACAAAAGGGATTGATCGTAATTCCTGGTATAGCTTTTGGTGATAATGTATCACATTGGATCAGAATCAATTATGCGGTTCAACCTTACCTTTTGAAAGAGGGAATAGATAAACTGATAAATGAATTATAAGCTAATTTATTCGAATTAATTTCTTTATCCAATCCCTTCTTTGTCAGTGATTTACAAGTCAACAAAATATCGATGAAACAAATATTTGAAATTTCAACGTTATTATCCTAAAGGATGTTGGAAATAATTCAACTAATACTCTCATAACTTAGAGCAAATAAAAAAATTAAATTGACTGTATAATTTTTTATCACAACTTTTCCCTTCAGGAGTTGTGAATGAAAATTTTGATCAATATATTAATAATTACGCTTGCAATATCTGTGGTATATTCATTGGATATAGACAGTTTGAAAAACGTTATTAATATCTCAGAAGGAGATATCAAAGCTGAAGCATTAAATAGATTGGCAGAAGAGTATCAAAGCAACGATCCGGAACAGAGTATTAGATTTTCGGAAGAGGCTTTGTATATCACAGATAAAAGTGGCAATGACTCATTGTATTGCTATTCATTAAAAAACATTGGGGTTGCTTATTATTTTCTCAGTGACTATTCCAAATCCCGTGAATATCTTGATAAAGCTCAGAAGTTAGCCAATAAAAATAATTTTAAATCGATAGAAGCAAGTTGCATAAACAATTTAGGACTTG
>CAYYLA010000338.1:0-3295 GCA_964441785.1 uncultured Candidatus Cloacimonadota bacterium
AACTGCGTTGATGCGGGTATCTATTATGGTATCTTTCCAGATAGCTTGTATAATATGGGAGCAGCTTTAGTGCGGGGAAAATTGAACCTCTCTCTCAATTATCCTGACAACCCCAATAACTCCATTGCTAAATTTTCTTATTGGAATACTTTGATGGGAGATCCCGCCATGCAACTCCTCACAGATATTCCTCATCGGTCAATTTTTAATCTTTCTGTTTTTTTTGTTCCAGCCAGCCAATATCTCCCGATAACAGTTAGAAGCCCCAACGGACTTCCCTTGAAAAACGCCTGGGTAAGCCTATATGCTGCAGAAGAAGAACAGCCACATCTGCAATACACCAATGCTGACGGTGAAACTTTTTTTGATATCAACCAATTAAATGCTGATAGTTATACATTGACTGTTACAGCTCACAACATTATTCCCTATCAAAGTGAAATAAGCATAGACAGCGACAATAGTCTGGCATATATTAATAATATCCAACTTGATGATAGCCAGGGCAATAATGACGGTATTTTTAATCCCGGAGAGACTATCGAAATACTACCGGAACTGATGAATAACACAACAACAACCCTGCATGATTTAACCGCAACAATTTCAACATCCTGCGAGGGTATTTCCATTTTATCAGACGATATCAACTTTGATGACCTGGCAAGTGGTGAATCAGGACCAGCCATATCACCTTTTTCAATTGAGATCGATGAAAACATCCCCGGTAATACACCAATTTATCTTACGATAGATATAGAATCCGATGAAGGATCATGGCAGGAATCTTTGATGTATCCAATAATTGGTGCAGATATAACCATGATTGATTATCAAATGGACAACAACATAGAACCGGGTGACACATTTGACATGACACTTACATTGATGAATCAGGGACAGGTTAATGCAACCGATGTAGAAGTGATGCTCAGTTGCAGTAACAACATGGTGGATATCGCAAATCCAGTAATAAGTTTTGGTAATATCGCCAATCACGACACTGCCGATAATGCAACAACTCCTTTTACAATAACCCTGTCTTCTTTGATAACACCGGGATTGCAGATTCCGTTCAATATCAGCATCCAAACTGGAGATGGATTGATACAGCAGGAAAACATCATGCTGACTGTTGGAAATCCCATAGTAACCGATCCACTTGGTCCCGATGGTGGTAATTATTATTGTTTTGATGATGGTGATATTGGCTATCCTCTGTCACCGGATTATTATTGGATAGAGACCAATCCCGACGAAGGTGGACCCGGTACAGCTCTAAATCTTTATGACAGCGGTAATGAAGGTGAAAGCACGGTGGTAGATTTACCCATAAATTTTAAATTTTATGGTGTGGAATACGATCAATTGACTATCTGTTCTAATGGTTGGATAGCACCCGGAGAAACCGATTCCGAGTCATTTATGAATTGGACGATCCCAGGCTCTAACGGTCCTTCACCCATCATTGCACCATTTTGGGATGATCTGAAAGTTGGATCAAATGAGGTATCATATTATCATAACATCACAGAAGGCATCTTTATTGTGCAATGGAATAACGTCCAAAACGAGTATAATAATGCGCCGGAAACATTCCAGGTTATACTTTACGATTATCAACAGTATCCAACTATGAACCAGAACAGCAATATCAAGTTTCAGTACAAGGTTGTGAACAATGTAGATCAGGGTGATTATGACTGGATGGTATCGCATGGCCTTTATGCTACGGTTGGGATAGAAGATCACACCAGCACTAATGGTCTGGAATACACGTTTAACAACACCTATCCTGCTGCCGCAAAACAGTTACAAGATGAGATGGCAATACTTTTTACAGCACCTCCTATCCCGGAAGAAGGACCTTATCTTCTTATCGGAGATCTTGGTATCAATGCAGCCGGCAATGAGCTGATAGAGGTTGGAGAAACTGTTTATCTTTCACCAAATCTACAGAATATCGGGCCAGATCAAGCCACCAATGCTCATATTACAATCTCAACCGACAGCCCCTATGTAACCATTACGGATAACGAGGAGAGCTATGGCGATATTGCATCCGGCTTCGAGACAGCGGTGGAAAATGCCTTACAAATGGAGATATCATCAGAAGCACCCGACCAGCACGTAGCTAATTTTATTGCAGAAATAAGCTGTGATGAAACCGCCTTTACCCGCTATTTTAATCTGGTAATTATCGCTGAACCCGATCTGGTTGTGGATGTTAATCAAATCAATCTTGAGATATCCCAGAACGAAACCGAAGAGATTGAAATAGAATTAACAAATGCAGTTGTAGGCAGCGGAAATCTTCATTATCAAATAAGGATAGAGGATGAAGAGACCACCCGCGATATCGGGAACTCTACCTTTGAATGCAATACCTATGTTTTCGAGCCCGGATCTACAGTTGACTGGATCTTTACAGCCCATAACCTGAGCCCTGATAATGAATGGATATCCGATATAAACGTTCACTTCCCTTATGGAGTAACAATTCTGGAGGCAACTGACTTTGTAGGAGGTTCCGGAGGGAACATGGAATGGGACAACACTGCTGGCGAAAATATCACCATTAACTGGCATGGCTCTACTGATTTAGGTTATGGATACCTGCATCAGAATCAGACTGCTACAGCAACAGTTTTAGCGGATATAGATGAGATTTTCTCTGGGAATATTCTTCTGGAATACGAATTTATCGGTGATGGTTTTGGTGAGTTACCACACATTGCCAGCGGTGAGCTGGAAATCAAGTATCCTCTTGGTTGGATATCCGCAATCCCCCATGAAGGTGATATCCTGGGCGGAGAATCAGAAGCTATAACCCTTACATTTGATTCAGATGAACTGGAGCTGGGAACATACGGTTGCAATCTCATCATCAATGATGGTTCTGCCTATGAAACGGTGATTCCGGTTACGATGAATGTTGTTACAACAGATAGTGATGAGAATGAGATACCAGCTGTAACAATGCTGAATAAGAACTATCCCAACCCATTTAATCCGGAGACAAATATCAGTTTCTCGATACATGAGGAAAGCCCGGTAAGGGTTGAAATCTATAATATTAAGGGCAAGAAAGTTACTACTCTCGTAAACGAACTACTTGCACCTGCCAGTTATAATTGCGTCTGGAAGGGATTAGATGAAAATGGTAAGAACGTAGCCAGTGGCATCTATTTTTATAAACTCAAAACCAATAAATATACAGACACAAAAAAAATGATCCTGATGAAATAAAAGGAAGAAGCATTTCATGGGACAGGTCCTAATGAAATAAAAGGAA
>CAYYLA010000339.1:0-3259 GCA_964441785.1 uncultured Candidatus Cloacimonadota bacterium
TGTAACCCTAGAGGAAATAGTAAGTAGTAGGTAGTAGGTAGTAGGTAGTAGGTAGATGTGATTATTGGTAATTTTGAAGGACCGTGTTCGGCTCTTGACGGAGCTTTTAGGAATTCATAGGAACTTGATGAATAATGAATAATGCACTGCCGCTTCCTGAAGACATTGTTTTTCCATCTAAAGTTTAGGAGTTTAGATGTTTAGTGCTGTGGCGTTTAGGAACATCTTTGAAAAATCTTTTAACCTGTTGTTAACCGTATTTTGAGCAATATCAGATGTAAGGCTGGATCTCAATTAAATTGTCATCTCGACCGTAGTGCCTGTTCTGAGCTGCCGTTTTGTTGAAACGGCTTTGTCGAAGGGGAGAGATCTTAAAATTTTAGTTGTGGGACAACCCCAATTAAAGGGGAATTAGTTCCCAGTTAAGCTATTATTTACCAATTAGTTAATCTCTAAAAATCTTATACCCCAACGGGGTTTATTCTAGCCTATGGTTGAACCTGTGAAACCATAGGATTGCAATGAGCTGAATATGATCTTTCCCTGTAAGGGATTACAAAACGCAGAATTGAAACTTGTAGGAACTTATTGAAACCTAGTGTTCAGCGCTTAACTATTTGCGTTTATTCGCGTTTATTCGCGGTAATAATAATTGAACCCGCCCAGAAAATTGGCGGACAAGATCCGCCTAAAAAACTGGCGGACAAGTATAGAATAGGGAAGAAGTAGACTTCTTAATTAATTGATAATTTTCGTAATGTAATCCATCATTCGTAAACCACCTGCCACGGCGTAATGCAATGAAGCCGGGTAAACTGTCAACCACCTGCCACGGCGTAATGCAATGAAGCCGGGTCAACCTACAACAAAGGAGTTATTTATGTCTTTTAACGAGAAATTTATCTATCACATCTGGGATGCTCAACATATCAATCGTCCCCTTTCAACTGTAAATAATTCACCGGTAGAGATTTTATTTCAGGGACGTTGGAATACCGATTCCGGTCCTGATTTCAAGGGTGCAATAATAAAAATTGGCCAAGAAATTCTGCGCGGTGATGTCGAAATTCATATCAAAACCTATGACTGGATAAATCATCACCATCATGAAGATCCGGCATTTAATAATGTGATTCTGCATGTTGTTTACCAGCACAATGGAACCTACAGTAAAACCATTAATGAAGAGGGTGGCGAGATTGAGATCCTTCAGCTCTGTGATCAATTGACAGAGGATATCTCAAAATTGCTTACCATCTACAAAGATGAGGAATTCAGCGAGCATGATAAATTTTGCAAAAGTTTTGGTAATATGAGTGATGTTGCTTTTGATTATGTGCTTGTTCAAATGGGGAAGATGCGGTTGGAAAACAAGAAGAAACGCTTCAATGCCGAATTAAGTATTGTTGATTTCAACCAGCTACTTTATCAGGGGATTATGGAAGCGGCAGGATATAGCAAGAATAAGTTTCAGATGCTTAATCTGGCTGTGCAATTGAGTTATGCTCAACTGAAATCATACTTCTTCAGGGATATGACCAAAGAGCAGATGCTGGCTATTCTTCTCTGTTCAAGTGGTTTGATCGATAAGGCTCCAAAGAACATTTCCCGAATCTGGTTGGAGAATCTGAAACTCCTCTATGATCAACAGGATTTCTTCAAACAATCCATCAAAATCGAATGGAATCTCTTCAGATTACGCCCTGTGAATCATCCCTTTATCCGCATAATCCAGCTCTCGGATTTCATCTATAACAGCTTGAAATCAACCTTCTTCTATGATCTGCTTAATCTATTCTCCTTTCCAGAAAATAAGTTCTCAAAGAAGATTTTTAATCAGAAACTGGAATCAATCTTTCGCTGTAGGCATGAAGAATTACCGGAGCATTATCAAATCGGAAAAGAGCGCATTAAGGCTATTCTGATTAATATTATCATTCCCATTGTTTTACTTTATTCCGAAAAGATGAACTATCCAAAATTGGGAGAGCTATGTTATCGGATTTTCGCTGAAACTCCCGGACAGATTAACAATCGGATAACAAACACTATGTCTCAGTTTTTGGATAACAATAAACGCAAAATCGCCAGAAAATCAACAATCTATCAACAGGGCTTGTTAAAACTATATTTCGATTATTGTCGCCATCATCGCTGTTCTGCCTGCGATTTAATGATGAAGAAGATCCTGAAAACCTCAACGTAATCCAAGTAGATTTAAGATATCTTTTCAATATAATTATACTGTTTTTGTAGATTGACTATTTATCAACTACGTCAAATGGATATAATGTGTATTAATGAGATTTAATCTTCAAAAAAACGAAAATCAACTCGTTAAAATTGCTTAGTTTAGTTATGAATAATAAAAAAACAGATTGACCGTTTTAATCATCCTTATTTTGGATTTACCCAGTTCTAGATAAGGAGAAAATTAATGAAATATATATTAATTATAATTACGTTGTTGATGATAGTTAATCTCAATGGAGAGATAAAAGAACAGCGTTGGGAATATGATGTGAAATTCGGCAGGATCAAAGCAGGTACAGGTTTTATGCAGATAACCAACGAGGTTTATAACGACAGCATTCCTACTTACAAGATTCTTTTCAAAGCCAAAACTAACAAATTCTTTGATACGTTTTATAAAGTGAGGGATGAGATCTTTTCTTATTGGAATAAAGAAACATTACTCCCTCTGGAGTTTACAAAAGAACTTAAAGAAGGCAAATATCGGCAACGCAGAACACACTATTATTATCACGATCTTGGTTTCAGCATGTATTACAATTTCAAGTTCAAAAAGGATAAGATGAAAGATAAGCGTATTGATATACTGCCGAATACCCAGGATATTCTTACTGCATTTTTCAAAGTTCGAGAAAGGGATTTGAAGGTTGGAGATAACTACACCGAAGAGATCACCGTGGATGGGAAAAGCTTTACTGCTAATATCGAGGTGCTGCGCAAAGAGAAGATCACAACCAAAATTGGTAAGAGAGAATGCTTTGTTATCGAACCAACTCTGGCCAGTGATGCAGTTTTCAGACAGAAAGGTAATATCTTTATCTGGATCACCGATGATGAAGATCGAATCCCGGTGAAAGTACGAAGTAAGATTACCTATGGTAGCTTTTATGCAGTTATTACTGAGGTGAAAAAAGGATAAAGGAGAGGAGCGAGAGGAAAAGAAAAAAGGATAAAGAAATCCTCCTTCGCCAAGGCTATGGAGGATCTGCGAAAAGAAAAAAAGCGG
>CAYYLA010000340.1:0-3220 GCA_964441785.1 uncultured Candidatus Cloacimonadota bacterium
AGACATTGATCGTTATCGTAAACTGATCAAAGCTCTTGGACTTAGAAAATAAATTTAAAAACTAACAATCAGGGGGAAAATATTCCCCCTTTTTTATTGAAAATCAGAGTGGGGGATAGCGAGCAATAAGCAAAATCTTTTGTGGAGGCTTTTGCCTATTGCTTTTGTTCCCTGCTCGCAAAACAGGAGAAAAAAATGCACAATTTTGATATTAAAACTAAAGAGATCGAAATTAACGGACGCCTACTAAAAGTAGAAACGGGTAGAATGGCTAAACAAGCTAATGGTTCCGTATATATCCAGTATGGTAAAACATCTATGCTGGTTACAGCTACTGCAGATAATGAACCAAGAGAAGGAACAGATTTCTTCCCATTAACTGTTGATTTTGTAGAAAAAATGTATGCATCAGGAAAGATACCTGGTGGATTCTTTAAAAGAGAAGCGAGACCTTCGACTAATGCAACCCTTAACGCACGTCTAATTGATAGAGCTATTAGACCATTATTCCCAGAAGGATTTAGAAATGCAGTCCATGTTGTAATTACTATACTCTCATATGATGGAATTAACAGTCCTGCTCAATTAGGTATTACTGGAGCATCATTGGCCTTGGGAATTTCTGATATTCCTTTCAATGGTCCGGTAGCAGGTGTATGTGTGGCTATGAAAGATGGCGAATATATTGTTAATCCAACAGAAGAAGTAATCGCTGATTCAAAACTGGAACTTGATGTTGCTGGAAGTGAGACTTCTATTGTAATGATCGAAGCGGGAGCAGAAGAAGTTTCAGAAACGGAGATGAAAGAAGCAATCTATAAAGGCCATGACGTGATCAAGGAACTTGTAGGAATGCAGAACGAATTTATTGCTGAAGCTGGTAAAGAGAAGATGGAAGTTATTCTTGATATAATACCAGAAGAAATCATGTCCAGATTGAACAAGGATTTCGGAGAAGCAATTCAAACAGATTCAAAAATACATGGAAAACTAGAACGATATGAAGCATTCAAGAATCGTAAAGATGAGATGCTGACAAAATATAAAGAGGAAGATACCGAAGAGCTCTTCTCAGAGAACGAGCGTTATTACAAAAATGGATTTGAAGATTTAATCAAGAAATATGTAAGAGCTGCGATTCTTCATGATAATCACCGAGTTGATGGAAGAGGAATGGATGATATCAGACCGATCACCTGTGAAGTTGATATACTGCCAGTTGTTCATGGATCTGCATTATTTACACGTGGAGAAACACAATCGTTGGGAACTGTTACGTTGGGAACTGGTAGAGATGAGCAAATCATTGATGGTTTAAAGGATGAATACAAGAAGAACTATTATCTACATTATAATTTCCCACCATTCAGTGTTGGTGAAGCTGGATTCATGAGAGGTCCGGGTCGTAGAGAACTTGGGCATGGTGCTTTGGCCGAAAGAGCGCTGAAACCTCTTCTGCCAAAATCAGAAGATTTTCCCTATACCATCAGAGTTGTTTCTGAGATATTGGAATCAAATGGTTCCTCATCAATGGCAACCGTATGTAGTGGTACCTTGGCATTAATGGCAGCGGGTGTTCCGCTTAAGAAGCCAGTAGCAGGTATTGCTAATGGTTTAATTATGGATGATGGCGAATATGTTGTTTTAACAGATATCATGGGCCTTGAAGATCATCTTGGTGATATGGATTTCAAAGTAACTGGAACACGCGATGGAATAACAGCCATGCAGATGGATATAAAAATCGAAGGTATCACAAATGAGATAATGGGTATCGCCCTTGAAAAAGCTCTTGTAGCCAGACTTTACATTTTGGATAAAATCGAAGCTGTAATTGCTGAACCACGCTCCGATCTTTCTGAAAGCGCACCAAGAATTGAGCAATTTACTATCCCAACAGACAAGATTGGCGAAGTAATAGGACCCAGCGGTAAAAATATCAAGGCTGTGATTGAAGATACAGGTGTAGATATTAATATTGAAGATGATGGTACTATTTCCATAGCATCCAACGATGCTGAAGGCTTAAGAGCCGCCAAAGAACGAATCCTCTCTGTAGTAATGGAACCAGAGATGAATCAGATTTATGATGGTGTTGTTACCCGAATTGAACCTTATGGTTGCTTTGTTAAATTTATGAATAGAGCTAAAGAGGGCTTAGTTCATATCTCACAAATGCATACAGGACGAATCAATAAAGTTGAAGATATGGTTGCTCTTGGTGATGAAGTGAAGGTGAAATTCATTGGAACTGATAAGGGTAAATATAAGATATCAATGAAGGGTGTAGCTGGAAATAAAGAACCAAAAATCACTCCAGTATCTGGTGATGACAGACGAAGAAGTAATGATCGCAACGACAACAGAAACAACAGACATAATGATAGAGGGAGTAGAAACTCCAGATATCAAAAAAGATAAATGAGGTAATTCCCAGATGGCAGATTACAAAATCAAGGATATTGAGCTGGCGGATTTTGGAAGAAAAGAGATCGAACTTGCTGAGATCGAAATGCCAGGTTTAATGGCATTAAGAAGATTCTATTCTGAATCAAAACCCCTCAAAGATGTTAAGATTATGGGAAGTCTTCATATGACTATCCAGACAGCTGTTCTAATTGAGACATTAGTAGCCTTAGGTGCTGATGTACGTTGGGCCAGTTGTAATATCTTTTCAACTCAAGATCATGCTGCAGCTGCAATTGCTGAGGCAGGAATCCCTGTTTTCGCCTGTAAGGGTGAATCCATTGAGGAGTATTGGTGGTGTACGAGACAGGCTCTTGATTTTGGCCCGAATCTGGGACCCGACTTAATCGTTGATGATGGGGGCGATGCTACATTATTCCTTCATCATGCCAGAAAATATCAGGTAGACAGTGAGGTTGTGAAAACCGAAAGCAAAGGTAATCACGATCTTGAAATTATAAATAAAATCCTGGAAAAAGAGTCTACTGATTGGACTGCTATTGTTAACAGTATAAAGGGTGTATCGGAAGAGACAACAACCGGTGTACATCGTCTTTATCAAATGCATGAAAAAGGGGAACTTCTGTTTCCTGCAATTAACGTAAATGATTCCGTTACAAAATCGAAATTTGATAACCTTTACGGATGCCGGGAATCGTTGGCTGATGGGATCAAACGGGCCACAGATATAATGGATGCCGGGAAGGTTGTGGTGGTTTGGGGTTACGGAGATGTTGGCAAAGGTTGTGCTCAA
>CAYYLA010000341.1:0-3185 GCA_964441785.1 uncultured Candidatus Cloacimonadota bacterium
GTAATGCAATGGCCTGTTAAGGCGTAACATAGTGAAGACTAAAGCCGGGTCAACCATCACCCTACCTCTCACACTCCCAGGTCAGATTTCTCAATTTCTTGGCATTTTCATAGCTGAATGCGTCAACTTTACAACGCCATTGCCAATTATCCCCGGCTATGGATGGAGTATTCATTCGAGCGGAATCATCTAACGCAAGTATATCCTGCATAGGTGCTATTGCCAATGCTGCTTTAGATGACCAGGCCAGTTTAATCAACTGCCAACTGACAGGTGAATCATCCTTTGGCAGATAGTCAAAGAGGTGCTGGATCTCATCTTTAGAAGCTGTTTTAAACCAACCTTCTGTTGTCGAATTATCATGAGTACCGGTGTAAACGACACAATGTTCGTTAAAATTGTGTGGAAGGAAGGGATTATCCTCACCACTACCGAAGGCAAACTGAAGGATTTTCATGCCGGGGAAATCAAATCTATCACGAAGCTCTATAACATCATCAGTAATAATGCCTAGATCTTCTGCAATAATTGGGATTTCACCGAATTCCTGTTTGATCCGCGTGAACAGTTCGGTTCCTGGAGCTTTTACCCATTGTCCGTTTACTGCTGTTTTCTCTCCTGCAGGAACAGACCAATATCCAGCAAAACCGCGGAAATGATCAACCCGCACAATATCAAACAATTCTTTATTCAGGCGCATTCTCTCTAGCCACCAATTATAATCCTCTGCTTTGATCGCTTCCCAATCATAGAGCGGGTTTCCCCACAATTGACCTGTCTCGCTGAAGAAATCGGGAGGAACACCAGCTACTGCTGTCGGGTTGTGTGCTTCGTCGAATTGGAACAGATTATATCTACTCCAGGCATCAGCACTATCAAAAGCTACAAAAATCGGAATATCACCAATTATGGAGATACCCTTTTTATTCGCATATTTTTTCAAATTATCCCATTGCTGGAAGAAAATAAATTGCACAAATTTGTGGTATAAAATCTCTTTATTGAATCTATTTCTGGCATCCTCTACCGCTGCTGGGTTTCGCAACTTGATGCTGGGTAACCAGATGTTCCAGGGTGCTCCATTATTATGATCTTTCAAAGCGGAAAAAAGCGCGTAATCATCCAACCAGAAAGACATATTATTACAAAATTCTTCAAAATCCTGAGTTGGATCAAAGGATGCATAAGCTTTATGTAAAAGACCTTTTTTTAATTTAATAACTTTGCCATAATCGACATGATCAATAGGAAGATTCATGTTTTCTGCAATATCGTCATTAGATAGCAACCCTTTTTCCACAAGCAGGATTGGGTCGATAAGAATTGGATTTCCCGCAAAGGCAGAGAAGGTTTGATAAGGTGAATCACCGAATCCAGTAGGGCCAAGTGGTAGGATTTGCCAATATTTTTGATCTGCGTCTTTCAGGAAATCAACAAAATTTCTAGCTCCCTGACCCAGATCACCAATCCCGAAACGTCCTGGTAAAGACGTAATATGTAAAAGAATTCCGCTTGCTCTGTTTAATTTCATTTATCAAAACCTCCCAATATTTCACGCTATCCATAATCATGAATATCAAAAAAGACTTGCAGAAATAAAATTGTAAATATTTTTTAAATAATTAAAAGGATTTGGAGAGAAATTATGATAAATAGAGAATTGATAACAACCGCAAGAGAGATGCTGGCATTAAGAAAAGAGCAGAAAAACATTTTAATTGGGTTTGATGGCTATGTTGATGAGATAATTCACGTTGTAGATCAGCGTCAAAATGAAACGGAATTTTCTCGCATTGCGTCATTATCAGGTTTAGCTGATCGCATATCATCTATAGCGGGATTAAGTGCAAATATGGAGTTGGTTCCAATGCAGGTAAAACTGGGAGGAAACGGTACGATTATGGCTAACGCTATGTTAGCACAGGGCTACAATATGAATTATATCGGTTCTCTTGGATATCCAAAAATACATCCTATTTTTGAGGATTTTGTAAAGAAATCTGATCTGGTGATCTCATTAACAGATCCGGGTCACACCGATGCTTTGGAATTCTTCGATGGTAAGTTGATGTTGGGCAAGATGGCGAATCTTATCGAGATTAACTGGGATAACCTGCTTCAGAAAATATCGCTGGAAGAACTGAAGCAACTTATCACATCAGTCGATTTTATCGGGATTACCAATTGGACAATGTTGAGCAGACTAAATTCCATTATCTCTGGTTTGGATAATATATTAAAGACACTTGATGTGCGTAAAACCATCTTTTTTGATCTGGCAGACCCTCAGAAACGGACCTCAGAAGATATCCTGGAGGTTTTAGCCCTGATGACAGAGATGCAGGAATCATCCGATGTGATCTTTGGTATGAACAAGCGCGAATCTGCTTTAATTGGGGCATTGCTGGGTGTGAATCAGGATGATATAGCTCAACGGGCAAAAGAGATTCGTGATAAATTATCGTTATCTGCTGTGGTAATTCATCCTCTTGAAGGTGCTGCTGCAGCTACCGAAGAGGGCGCATTCTGGGTGAATGGTCCCTACACCTCTAAACCATTGTTGACTACCGGTGCTGGTGATAATTTTAACTCTGGTTTCTGCAATGGCTGGTTGAGTGGACTTACCGCTGAGCAGGCCTTGATTGTTGGGGTTTCTACCTCTGGTTTTTATGTGCGAAATACTTACTCTCCCAATAGAGAGGAGTTGCTTAATTTTATGCAAAAGTGGAGTGATCAGGAGATTGATTAGGGGTGTAGAGCAAAGGATTATTTGTAACTAAATAACATAGTGTGTTGGTCTGATCCAACCAATCCAACCACCCAGTGCCTGAGAATATCTAAGGAACCAGTTTAAACGCTTCAATCAGTTCAACCATTCGCAAGGTTTATCAACCATTGCGAAGGTCTCGTCTTTTTCCCTTCCATCTTCCATACTTGTCCGCCAGTTTTTTTAAGCGGATTACATTTTTTCTATTATTCAACACCCCGTCATCCGCAAAAGCCCGGATGCCACCCCTCTTAGAGGGGAATTCGCATTTATCGACAAATTGCTAATTTAGATAGGTTTAAGGGGATATCTCACAACTATAAAAAGATAGAAAATCTTTAAAAACGACCTCTAAATATTGGTTTTTAAAGCATGATCTCATAATCTTGTCTTCTCGACCGTAGTGGAGAGATCTATA
>CAYYLA010000342.1:0-3180 GCA_964441785.1 uncultured Candidatus Cloacimonadota bacterium
CTTCGAATCAACAATGATTGACTTAGTGAAGATCTTTGCTAACTTGCTCATGGCAACTGCAACACATCATCTAATATTAATAAAATAAGCACACTTAATTAAATAAATTTAAAAGGATTGGGTTTTAAGATTTTAACCTGAATCCAAACATATCCCAACCTCCAAACTGTAGAAAAAGTGGTTCACAAAAGTCACAAACCTGGATTTCATAATTTATCTATTTTCGATATTACCGCATAATTTATATTTTATCGATATATTTTTCGTCTTTACCGAATTTCTATTTGACAAATTCTGCAGTTCCTTTATATTATAATCATATTTGAGAAATAAAAAAAATAAATAGGAGAAATTAACATGACACTTAAAGGAAAAATTGCACTCGTTACTGGTGCTGCAACAGGGATTGGTCTTAGTATTACAAAACGTTTAATAGTAGATGGTGCTGCTGTAGCTATGATTGACATAGACGCTGAAGGTCTTGCAAAAGTTGCAGAAGAATTAAAATCTGAAGGTGCAAAAGTGACAACATTTGTTGCTGATGTAAGTAAAAGAGATCAGGTATTTGCTGCGGTTGCTCATGCTGCAAATGAATTAGGTGGTTTGGATATTATGATTAATAATGCTGGTATTGCAGGCGCACCTCATGGCATTATGGATATTACGGAAGATGAGATGAAACGTATTCAGGATATTAACATTAATGGCGTTTTATGGGGAACACAAGCTGCAGCCCAGTTATTCAAAAAGAACGGAACCAAGGGTAAGATTATTTCAGCATCATCGATTGCAGGACACGAAGGATTCCCAATGCTGGCCGCTTATTGTGCTACAAAGTTTGCTGTTCGTGCTTTAACTCAATCATCAGCAAAAGAATTAGCAGCAGATGGAATCACTGTTAATGCCTATTGCCCCGGTGTTGTTGCTACACCATTATGGGAAAAACTAGATGATGATTTTGCAGGAGAAACAGGAGCCAAAAAAGGTGACACCTTCGAAGCATTTGCAAGTGGAGCTGCTCTTGGTAGACCACAGACTCCCGAAGAAGTTGCTAACCTTGTATCATATCTTGCAGGACCAGATAGTGACTTTATGACAGGGCAATCTATTATTATGGATGGCGGTATGGTTTACCGTTAATCATAAATTGGATTATGATTTACGAAAGATAAAATCGGATAAAACCGATTTCGTACATAAAAAAACAACTCGTCTGAAAAACAGATGAGTTGTTTTTTTAATTATTTCTAATACAGTCTGAGCCCTGTAGAAAGAGCAGCAACTTAATGCATGATTTTAAAATAAACTCCCATTAATCAAGCAGTTATATCATCCAAATACCACCTGGTCGCATAACTTAGAATAGAGATTTAAGACTACAATCTTGACAGAAATTCATTTCTTGTTCAGTTAGTAAATTATAAAAAAAAATTAAAATTCTACTTCAAAACGTAAGAAAAAAGCTGGATAAAACATTACCTGAAGCTAATTAGAATGAATATTAACTACATAAGGAGGCAACATGGATGCTGTTTATAATGTTTTAAAATCAAACTTTGGTTATGACAAATTCAGAACGTATCAGGAAGAAATCATCAAAAAGGTACTCGAAAAAAAAGATGTTGTTGTAATAATGCCAACAGGCAGTGGAAAATCACTTTGTTATCAAATACCTGCCCTGATGTTTTCCGGGTTAACTATCGTAGTATCACCATTAATATCACTGATGAAAGATCAAGTCCTGCAGCTTAAGGAGAATGGTATTGCGGCAATATTTTTGAATAGTTCTCTTTCTTTTGAGGAGTATAATGATCACATAAACTCTCTATTGGATAGAAAAGTAAAACTCCTTTATGTAGCTCCCGAAACTCTTGTCCAACAACGTACAATAAATATCTTGCGGCAACTCCAGATAGATCTGATAGCCGTTGATGAAGCTCATTGCATCTCGGAGTGGGGTCACGATTTTCGACCTGAATATAGAAGAGTTATTGATTTCAGGAAGCACTTTCCAACCGTGAAAACTATCGCACTTACAGCAACGGCAACCGCCAAAGTATTAGATGATATCAAAAATAATCTTCAGATTTACGATGCTGAAACCTTTGTCTCCAGCTTTGATCGCCAGAATCTGATACTTGAAGTAATCCCAAAAATTAATGCATTTTATCAGACTATTGAATTTGTGAAACGCTTCGAAAATCAGTCGGGCTTAATCTATTGTTTCTCTAGAAAACAAGTAGATGATTTAGCCTTTGATTTGCAGAATCTGGGATATTCAGCTCTTCCCTATCACGCGGGATTATCTGCTGCTGACAGAGCAAAAAACCAGGAAGCTTTCATCAATGATGATGTAAGAATTATTGTTGCTACTATTGCCTTTGGTATGGGTATTGATAAACCCGATGTCCGCTTTGTGTTGCATCACGATTTGCCCAAAAACATAGAGAGTTATTATCAACAAATCGGCCGTGCAGGTAGAGATGGATTAGATGCACATTGTCGATTATTATTCAGCTACAGCGACACAGCCAAAATCAAATACTTCATCAAAGAAAAAGAAGATAAAGAACGTATGATAGCCCTTAATCAACTGAATGCTCTGGTCAACTATTGTGAATCGGAAACATGTCGCAGGATTCCATTGTTACATTATTTCGGAGAAAATTATGAATTTGATAATTGCGAAAAATGCGATATTTGTCTAAAAGAAGATATCCCCAAGCAGGATATTACGGTTTATACACAGAAATTTCTCTCATGTATAAAACGCACAAACGAGAGTTTTGGTGTAGCTCACATTATCGATATTCTGCGAGGATCCAGGAATAAAAAAGTGATATCAAGGAATCACGACAAAATCTCGACTTATGGTATTGGGATGAATCTCAGCAGAAAACAGTGGTATCACCTTTATCGGCAATTTGTAAGAAAGGAAATCATTGATTTGGCAGAGTACAATGTGCTTAAATTGAACAAGAATTCCTGGGACATCTTAAAAGGAGAGAAGAACCTCTCCGGAACATTAATTGAAGGTAAATCCACCTATGTTGTTAACGAACCGATCAATTATGATACCGAACTATTTGAGATGCTCAGATTGGCCAGAAAAAGTATATCCATTGATAAGCATATCCCACCTTATGCTGTCTTCAGCGATAAAACTCTTATCGATATTTC
>CAYYLA010000343.1:0-998 GCA_964441785.1 uncultured Candidatus Cloacimonadota bacterium
AGAAGATCTTATGCGCTCTATGACCGACAAACCTTTACTGCTGAAGGGTGAATGTGTTGAGCAACAGGGTGGTTTATCTCCCTATGGACCATTACAACAGGCTTTAGGACATCTCAGCGGTGTCGATTTTGATTCACTTAATAGGGATAGCTCGGAGATTGATTCAATCATGGATAGCTTAATGGATTCCGTTATCCCTTTCTCTTCTTTGTTATTACCTGGATCCGATGGTGATAGTGGTGTGCAGTCTCGCGATCAACTGAATGACCTGATTTTTTGCTCCCTGGCCAGGCTGGCTAAGAAACAATCTTTAATACTCTACCTGGACGATGTGCAATGGATCGATTCTGCCTCTATCGATTTCCTGAGATTTTTGTCTGCTAAGCTTGCAGAAAAATCCAATCTTAAATTGTTATTACTCCTAACCTCAAGAGATAGCAGCATTGCCGCTGATATTTCACTGGGTTCCGATAATATTATCGCTTTGGATCAATTAGCTGATGAAGAGCGACTTAATATACTTAAATTTGGATTAGGTTTCGAGGCTTCTCTCGCCAGAGAACTTCTCACAAGTTTTGGAAATCTTGCTGCTAAAAAGGGTGAGATGTTCTTCCTTTTGTCTACCTTAAGTGAATTAGCCAGAGAACACACCTTTGTGAAATCAGATTCCGGTTATGTACTCAGTGATAGATTCCAACGGGTGGATCAACTACCTATCCCTGATTCCTATGCCAATTCTGTGATGGATCAACTAAGCCGTGTGATGGAACATCGTACAATTATCGAATGTGCAGCCTGTGCGGGATTGGAATTCGAGGTCGATGTTCTGGCTAAAAGCCTCGAAATACCTCGCCTGAATCTGTTGATAGCACTGAATACAATCGAGAATCAAACCGATCTGATCTATGATGTTGGTGCTTTTGATGATGTCTTCGCATTTCGCTCTTCGGCTGTGCTGGAGGTGTTGCGCGAGGACTTCGTGCGCACGGCGCGCGCCA
>CAYYLA010000343.1:1008-3164 GCA_964441785.1 uncultured Candidatus Cloacimonadota bacterium
GTGTTGCGCGAGAAGATGAGGATTCTCAATTTTGGACCGGAAAACCCTCAGGTTCCTCAAATTGTTCGCGAATACCATGCCAGATTGGCTAAAATAATCGAGATGAAAAATCCCGATAAAACCTTTGAGATTGCCAGCCACTATTATGCCGCTGGTAGATTGTTTGCCGATCAGGCAATAAACTATTGTACAAAAGCAGCTAAAACTGCTGCTGATCTATTCCAGCATGAGAACGCAAGACACTATCTTCAGATGGCTAAAGAGTGTGCGGTAATTGTTGGAAAGGTTAAGGAGTTGGAGGGTGATTTTCTCATGCTTAAAATTAGACAATCACTGGTTGAAAATAAGCATCAAATAGAGGTGGCAACCAAGGCAGAAGAATATCTTAATAATCATGATCAGATCGATAAAAAATTGAGATTATTGATCAGTAAGTGTTTCTATAATGCGGGATTAACCTCCGGTGACCAACAGTATTTTCGCAAAGCGGTTGAGGTTGCTGAATTCCTTGCCAAAGCGACTACCGATGAATTCTATCGGGCAGAGGCAAAACATATTGTAGCTATCAGTCTACCGCGTAATCATAAAGATGCTATTATTAATAATCTCAAAGAAGCCTATAAATCGCTGATGCAACTTGGTGAAAATACTATGCAGAATCGTGAACTTCAGGCCCGGATCGAAAATTCATTGGCAGAACGCTTCAGCTATGGTAATTTTGAAGAGAAACAACAGGCTGAAGAATTGTTTAAGCACAGCATAAATATCAAAGAAGAGATGTTGGATAAACCCGGCTTGGCACGCTCATGGGGTGGATTGGGTCGTCTCTATCTGGAACGTAATCTTATCGAAAAAGCACGTAATTGCTTTGAAAAAGATCTGGAAATCTGTCGGGAAATTGGTGATAGCGGCGGTGAGATAAAAATGTATAGCTTTATCGCTGACTGCTATTCGCGGGAAGGTGATTATTCCAATGCAAATAAAAACTATCTGAGATCTTATCAGCTGGCTGATGGCCTTAATGATAAATTGTTTGCTGCCAGAGGATTGCTGATTACAGGTTTGAAAGCTGATGACTTCAGTGATCTGGCGGAATTTGGTTCATTCCTGTTCAAAAATAAAGATACTGCCCTGGCAATCTGGTCCGGCTTTTTTGATGAAATTGGAAAATTAGCAAATGATAAATCCATCCAAACTGATTGGATAAAAATGTTGATAGAGGTGGAATAATGGCTGTTGATTTTATAGTAAGAGCTAATAGTCTTAAACAGGAAATTTATCTCATCTGGGATAAGATAAAAATGATGGATTTTTTTGTTAAGCATAGATACCAGATTGAGTTACCTGATCATCCTCTCGTAAAAGAGCTTGTGGAAAAATCGTTGCAGAATAATCTGCAGAAAAAAGACTATAATAAACTATCTAATGTGATGGAAAAACAGGTCTATAATATTGATGATTATACTGCTGGTATTAAAGCAATTAAAGCTAGAATCGATTCTGTTATGCTTGATTTTTCCTGTTTTAATCACTATCATAAACTCTGGGGTTTTAATAGTTTTAATTCCTATACCATTTCTTTAACTCTTTACGGTCCCGGTGGTGAATACCGTCCTTTTACTGGTGAGGTTATTATGCTTACAACAAAAGATGGGACATTTCGGCGCGGCATAGATCCCCTGGGCACACTGATCCATGAGATTGTTCATATAGGAATAGAGATGCCTGTAATCCAACCTCAGGCTATTCCTCATATTACCAAAGAGCAGATTGTTGATCACTTTGTGGCAAAACATTTTAAAGAGATTTTGCCCAATTATCATATCCAGAATTTTGGTGATAATCCTATCCCCGAATACTTTAAAACACCTGAGGATTGGGAAAATATCAATGAAACTATTATGAAAATGAATAATGAATAATGAATAATGAATAATGAATAATGAATAATGAAAGATGGATCCGCCCAGAAGATTGGCGGACAAGATCCGCCTAAAAGACTGGCGGACAAGAAGGGAACCCGGTGAAATATCTTCGTCCCTCAGATTTCACAGGTCAAGAAATGGAAAAGTAATCCTTGAGGAATTAGTGGGAACTTGCTGGAATACGATGGGAATTTGAATGAGAACTAATTATTTCTCTTAAACCTTACTAAA
>CAYYLA010000344.1:0-3160 GCA_964441785.1 uncultured Candidatus Cloacimonadota bacterium
AAAACAATGCATTGGTTACTATGGATTTTGCAGCTCATAATTTCACTGATATCCCGTATAGCGAAGATTTGCAGCGTTTTGTTCATGAAAGAACAGCCGAAATGTCTGTCTTCAAAGGCTCGTTATTATCAATAGCTCAATGGTGGCGCAGGCGTGAGGGGGTTATTGTTAAAGAGGGTAAATACGGATTTTCTCTTTACTTTCCACATGCTTTGGATAATTTTACATTGGATTTTTTGGGTAGTTATCAGATCTATGAGGTAGAAGGTACAGATCACAAGATCGAGAATAATCAAATTTACTTGTCTGATATTCCTGCTGATTGTGAGGTTAAGATAAGGATCAAGGCAGAAGATATCATTGCGGAGGATGCATAGTGTCAAAGCGGTTGTTGCTGTTTGCCTATTTCTATCCACCATTGGGTGGACCGGCTGTACAGCGACCTCTGAAGATGGTCAAATATCTCCATTCCTTTGGGTGGGATGTGGATGTGATCTCTGTTAAGGATATTGTTTACCATAGCGAGGATCATAGTTTGATGGATGAGAATAAGGCAACCCTTTATCGAACCGGATCACGCGATGCAATGTCAATGCTGAAAAAAGCGGCTGGGTCAAATGATTCGTTGAGCAGAAAAATATATTTTAAAACACCGGAATTTCTCAAGAAAATCGTAAGAGACAGCTTCTTTATCGATGATAAGATAGGCTGGTTACCTCATGCAGTAAAACAGGCTGAAGCGTGTTTTTTATCCAACCATTATTATGCCGTTATGGCTACAATAGGACCCTACACCAGCGGATTGGCTGCCTATCTGGTAAGTAAAAAGTTTCGCTGTCCTTTGATTATTGATTACCGCGATCATTGGACTCTTGGATTATTTAAAAAATTTATGACACCTCTCCATAAGGCTTATGCATCACATTGGGAGAGGAAAATTCTGAAACGGGCTGACCTGGTTGTAACGGTTGGTAACGTGCTGGGTGAGGAGTTGGTTGCAAAGTATGGAGATCCTCTGAAAAGTAAAATTCAGGTTATGTTCAATGGGTGGGATGAAGAGGATTTTGATGATTTGAAGGTCGAAAGACATCATGAGGCGTTGACAATATCTTATGTTGGAGGTTTCTACGCTGATTATTCACCCAGATATTTTATTGCTGCTATGGATAAGTTAAAAGCAGCATCACGTCTACCACTTGATGTGGTTTTCAATTTTGTTGGGAATTATTATCTCGAGATTGAAGATTTGCTGCAAAATAACTCCTTTTCAAATCAGATAGTTCATCAACATCAGGTGGATCATAAAAGCGCATTATCAGTGATGGTGGAATCAGATGGACTTCTATTCTTTGTTCCAGATAAACGAGCTAAAGGAATTATTACCGGGAAACTTTTTGAATATCTGCGAAGTGGTTCGCCGATTTTTGCAATGTGTCCTACTGGTGGTGAAGCAGCAGAGATTTTAAAATCCAATGAACATCCTTTTGTAATGGGATTTTCTGATATTGACGCGATTGCTGAAAATTTTATCGAATTTTATAATGCTTTAAAAGCTAAAAAACTTGACGTGAAGGGCGTTGATCCAATTTACAATAGGGAAAATCAGACGCGATTGCTGGTTGAGAGATTGGAACAGGAAATTGGAAAAAAAAGTGACTAAGAAAAAGATAGCTCATCTTCAGGTGCTACCGATTATGTCGGGTGTGCAAAAGATTTCATTAGAGATATTTAGGCATCTAGACAGGGATAAGTATGATATCTACTTAATCTGTGCTCCGGCAAGTATTGAATATGGTGGTTCACTTATTGAGGAAGCAGAGAAACTGGGCGTTTACGTCATTACTGTTCCCTCATTAAAACGTTCTATCGGTTGGCATGATTTCGCTACATTTAAAAATCTGATCAGGATTTTTAAGAAGGAGCAATTTGATATTATTCATACTCACTCATCAAAAACCGGTTTTTTGGGTCGGATTGCTGCTAAAATTGCTGGTTGTCCTTATATAATTCATACAGTTCATGGGATTGCTTTTCATAAACATCAAAATATTATTAAACAGTTACTCTTCTTCAAATTAGAATTATTATCAGGATTATGTACAGATAAAATTGTCTCTGTTAATCAATACTATAGACGGTATTTCCGGGGAATTTTTGCTTCCAAATTTATGACCATTTACAATGCTATTGATTATTCAAAAATAGATCTAAAACATGATAAAAAAGATGGTGTTGTCAGGGTGTTGTTTGTCGGCCGATTAGATAAGCAGAAGAATCCCTTTGGCTTTATCAAAGCAGCTGAAATTTTGTTGAAAGAGAATCGAGAAATGGAATTTTATCTCGCTGGAACAGGTGAGTATTATGATGAGATAAAGGAGTATCTAAACAGGAAAAAATTGCAGGAAAAGATTCACTTACTGGGCTGGGTAGAGGATATCAATATCTGGTTATCCCGCTGTGATATCTTTTGTTCTTCTTCTATTTACGAAGCATTTGGTCTAGTCTTTTGTGAAGCTGGTTTCGCAAAATTACCAACAGTTGCCATAGCGGTGGAAGGTGTGCCGGAGGTTGTTCTTCATAATAAAACAGGATTTCTTGTACCTGTTAATAATGAAGAGAAAATGGCTCAGCGTATCGCTCAACTTGCTGATAATGAATCCTTACGTCTGGAGTTCGGAGAAGCAGCTCACAAATGGGTTACTGAAAAATTTAAATATGAAAACTTTATCCAACAATACTTGAGGTTATATGAACAGCTATAATTACATCATTGCTTTTGTAATTCCCTTTATACTCTCATTAATACTGGGTCCTGTTAATATCCGGTTATCAAAAAAACACTTGATTATCGATAAACCCCACGACAGAGGAATTCACTCTACTGATACACCTCTGGCAGGTGGTTTGAGTTTCGCAATACCAATTATTTTATTCACAATCTATCTGGCGATCATAGATACGAATCACAGTATACCGTTGATATTTCAAGCTCTGGGAAGTGTGCTGATCCTTATCCTGGGCTTTGTTGATGACAGGTATAAATTCACTGCAAAATATAAATTGATAATCCAGCTTATCATTGTTACGATTATCTATTTTGCCGGAATCAAGATCGAGATTCTCACAAATCCCTTTGGTGATGACCTAAATCTGGGTGTTT
>CAYYLA010000345.1:0-3135 GCA_964441785.1 uncultured Candidatus Cloacimonadota bacterium
ATTAAATGGATTTGGATAATTTGTATGAGAAAGTATTGTCTTCACTGGAATTATATCATTAATTGGTTCTTGATCAATCACATTGAATCGTTCATCCAGTTCATTAACAAATTGTTGGTAACTTTCGAAAGTTCCTGTTTGAACTGTACAATTGGTAGGTTGTTCTCGTACATCGCTTTCTGATAATAATAGATAGCAATATCCCTGATCTATCATTGCAGATAAAACAACCTGATTATTTTGACTATGATTAATCAGATACTCATGGCAATCAATAGCAGTGATATAATCATTATCCTTCATATAGGTTTTACCTATTGTACTATGCACAGCATCAAAAAGAAATTCACCATCCTCAATATCTAAATTGATTAGGTAGTTTCTTAACGAAGCAAAGTCATAGTCAGTTAGGTTTTTGATTTGATAAAGGTAATTAATTGCAGCAACAGCTTCATTACTCTGTTGATATGTCTCAATAATTGATTCCAATATTGTTTCTGCATTTTGATAATCTTCTTCACTCATATATTGACTTGCAATTTGCAATATTTCTGATTCCGGGGTGCTATTTCTTCCCAAAATCCAAGCGTTACTATTGGATGGATAAAGATGAGAAATTTGTGATGTGGTTATATTTGTACCCCTAATATCAACCGGATTTATACCGTCCCAATTCATGTTAAATAGTAAATAATTATCACCTCCAGATCCATAGTTGTCATCTGAGATACTTATATTATTTGCAGAGCTTCCCATAGCAAAAGTATTTTGTGTCCCAATGTATTCAACTAAGCCATTATTGCTAAGAAGAAGATCATTTATTGGATGTAATGTTGAGAATATTCCACCATTAAGACAATACATACCACTACCTGTATTATGTGAGATATCATTACCATTAAAAGAGTCAATACTGATATCATCAATTTTCAAACCATTATCTGAATTGTAATAGATATTGCAAGTATCAACTTTTGAGCTAAGAGGTCCAGTTTCATAAAGGTAAACACCACCACTATTTTCTTCACCATCATTTGTAGTTTCTCCTCCGATGTGAACATGGCTCAAATTGACAGTAGATTCATATGAGCAAATCGGTTTTGTTGCATTACCCTGAACCATACAGTAATCTGTGTCTGAGCCGATGTAGTTTAACACATTTGCATCCCTGATAACTATCTGACCAGCATTTTTGAAATCGGTATAGTATAGATTTAAGTAGGCACGTTGCCTATTACCAGGAGGGTTATTAATCTCTAGTTTATTAATTCCAGAGATATCACAATTTACAAACCAAAAATTTTGCATATTATCAGGATCTGTTATAAGAATACCGTCCCATTTCTCTCCAGTAGCTGAAGAAATTGTAATTACAGGACTTACACCAGGAGTGAAGTTAAGATCTATATCTGTTGTAATCTTACCACCCTCTCGTGCAATAATTCTATCACCAGGGATAACTGTTCCACCTCCAATGATTTGACCAAGACCAGTTGTTTCATCATAAGTAGTTGGAGTACATCCCGTTATTGTGCTACCCCAGTCGAGTGTAAATACTCCCCCATCTTCAATAATTACTTCTGAAGAATGAGATAAATTTAAAGAAGCATCCTCTTCGATTGTTACATTTCCATTTATAGTAAAAGTACATTCATCAAGAAAATAAACCTCAACATCTTCTTCAATTGTTAAAGTACCGTTTACTGTAATGTCATCATCGATTAAGTATGGTGAATTAGATGAAGTCCAACTACCAGAGACAATACCAGAAACAATTGTACCAGAAATGAAATTTGGAATCTCATAAGGCTTTCGATCTCTTGATATTGTAACCATATCGAACTGATCAATTAGTGTACCGTTTTCAGGAGATAGAGTTTTAACCGCATAAAAATAATCATTAACTTCTTTATATGATAATTCATGCCATTTATCATGATTATCCGTTGATAAAGTATCTGAAGGAGAATTTCTAAAAATGTACAGATTCTCACCATCCGAAAGAACAAAATTTATTACTTCGTGAAATGAAATAAAATTAGGGAATAAATCATATTCATCAGGAGTCAGAAATTCGTTATTTAAGTTTGTGCCTTCAATATCAGTTTGTGTTAATGCATCATTAATACCTGCTAACACATTGCCATCATGATCCATAATAAATTTCATTAAATAATGAAATAATAATTCACTGTCTATCCAATTTGATGATTCTGTATTTTTCTCATGTGATGTCCCGTTATAATTCCCATTAAACCAACCTTCGTTAAAAAGATACTCATATATGTCGGCTTTAATAGTATCATTTATAGCTCCATTATGCATAAATGTATACGTAACTCCACTATCAAAATTAGAATCTGTCATCCAAAATGGATGATTGCCATGGCCGCCAGTACCATTTCTTGCGTGTCCTAAGACAATTACAGCATCTTCATTATTACTATCATAGGTAACATTGAAATTAGTATATTCATTTAAAATTCTATGATAAGCATAATTAAGTGGCCTTGTATTATCATTAAAATCTATTGAAATCTCATCATCGGGATAATATGTGTCTAGATTATTTTGACCAATTAGATAGTATGCATTGGACACTCCATTCCAATAAGAACTATTTATAGATAATAATCTATCATCTTCCTCATAATAAATTACCCCATAACCATCAGGATTACGTTTTATATGTCCTGTATAAGTTTCAGAGGTAGATGAATCATTTGATCTCTCAGCTATATAATTAAAATAATCAGCAGGATCATTGAAGATTCCTGTCGTTTCTAATTGATTTGAAATTGTTGAACCTTCTTTTGCTATCATTGCCATCATATCACAATCAGCAACAAGTTGTATTGATATCGCTATTAGTAAAGCAATTATTAGTACATATTTTTTCATTTTTTTCTCCAAAAAGTAGATTTCATTTGCATAATAAAGCAAATAGAAATAAATGGTTAACGGTTATGGGATAAAGTGTAGTAGTCTTTAAATCGGTTTCGAAGCGGATAAAATTCTACTCGCTTTTCCCTTTTTTTCTCGGGTAATGTAAAAGTCAGTTAAGGTTCCAGTTTATCTAATCGATATTTCCCCCTTTTTTACTGTTTCATATATTGCCTTGCGCTCATGTTCAAC
>CAYYLA010000346.1:0-3131 GCA_964441785.1 uncultured Candidatus Cloacimonadota bacterium
TTATAAGGGTAAGAAACAGACTAAAGAGGAGATTGCAGCGGGAGAAATCGATATTATCGTGGGAACGCATGCTTTGATTCAGAAAGATATGATCTATCATAATGTTGGATTTGTAGCTATAGATGAACAACACAGATTTGGTGTGGAACAGCGTGCGGTGTTGTCACGCAATAACCAGCATCCCGATTTGATGTATCTCTCGGCGACGCCAATCCCACGCTCATTGGCATTGACGGTGTATGGCGATCTTGATGTTAGTATTTTGGATGAATTACCTCCCGGTAGAAAACCGGTGAAAACTATCTGGCGTAATGCGCAGAAATTGAACCTTGTCTATGGAGAGATTTTGAAACAGCTTGAAAAAGGGCGACAAATCTATTTCGTCTCCCCGCTCATTCAGGAATCAGAAAAATCTGATTTAAAGGCAGCGGAGACGGTATTCGAGAATATCAGCAATCGGGTGTTCCCGCAATATAAATCAGCACTTCTGCATGGTCAGATGAAAACAGCAGAAAAAGATGCGATTATGGAGGATTTCAAAGCTGGCGTATATCAGATCCTGGTTGCTACAACTGTTATAGAAGTTGGAATAGATGTACCCAATGCAACGGTAATGGTGATAGAGCATGCAGAGCGTTTTGGATTGAGTCAGCTGCACCAGTTGCGCGGTCGTGTAGGGCGCGGATCAGAGAACTCTTTCTGTTATCTTGTAACATATCCACCGGTTAGTAATGATGGTCGGGAGCGACTCAGCACGATGGTGGAAACAACAGATGGTTTCAAAATAGCTGAAAAAGATCTGGAGCTGCGGGGTCCAGGAGATTTTTTTGGGACAACGCAATCGGGAATGCCAGCCTTTAAGCATGCCAATATTGTGCGAGATCAGGAGGTTCTTAAACAGGCTCGAGTACTTGCATTTGATCTAATTGAACAGGATTTTGATCTGAGTAAACCTGAACATAATAATCTCCGGGTTAAATATTTTCAGGATTATCTTGATAAAGAAAAATTGTTTGATTACTAACTGATATAATGGTTTACATCAATTTAGAGCGTTTGATCAAATACTGAAGAAGCACATCCTCAAAAGGTGTTTCTGTGGTTATAACATTATATTCAATCTGTGCTTCATG
This sequence comes from uncultured Candidatus Cloacimonadota bacterium, assembly GCA_964441785.1. Classification (GTDB taxonomy): domain Bacteria; phylum Cloacimonadota; class Cloacimonadia; order Cloacimonadales; family TCS61; genus CAYYLA01. Next base: position 1,134 of record CAYYLA010000346.1, read on the forward strand.
GCATTTCTGTTTCAGATATTCAAAATTATTCTGATATGATTCCTGGTATTGTTTTCGAATCTGCCAGGGTGAGACAATAATCTTCTCTCCTGTTTCGGCATCAACAAACTCAGTTTCACCTTTATAGTGGAAATCCAGCTCCTGCTTATCCTGCAGGTGGAATAGAATTACCTCGTGCTTTTGATGACGAAAATGCAGCAATCCCTGCATAATCTTATCGGGATCGTCAAGCATGTCAGAAATCAAAATTATCAAACCACGCTTTTTAATGCGTTCTGCCAGAGAGTGTAGAATCTCAACCGTTTCGGTTTTATCCTCCGGTTTAAGAGCAAAAAGTTTGGAATAGATGAGATTCAGATAAGATTTCACAGCTCTGGGAGGAACATAATCGGTGATTTTATCGGTGAAGGATAGCATGCCGACTCCATCCTGCTGCGATATCATCAAATAGGCCAGAGCAGAGGCAAAAGCTTTTGCATATTCCAGTTTGGATACTCCATCGGATGCGAAGCCCATGGAACTGCTGTGATCAATCAAAAGATATGATTTGAGATTTGTCTCCTCTTCATAACGCTTGATATAATAACGATTGGTTTTGGCGTAAACCTTCCAATCTATCTTACCGATGGAATCACCTGGATTGTATTGACGGTGATCCGAGAACTCCACACTGAATCCATGGTAGGGTGATTTATGCAAACCAACAATGAAACCTTCGACAATAAGGCGCGCGCGCAGGTTGAATTTGTCCAGTCGGGCAACAAATTCTTCACTGAGATAACGATTCATTTACTGGTTATTCTTTTTTGTTCCCAAAACAATAGAGAGTGGGAAAAGGATAGCATAGGCAATAGTTAAAATGATAACAGAGATGGTTTTATCCCCCGTTCCCATAATTATGTAACCTACTGCGGTCGTTACAATTGCCAATATCAATAAAATCACATTCAATCGGTTAAATGTAAATTTCATCATAATCTCCTTATATTAATTCTCTGTAAGCTCAACTAAACGTAATTGAGCCGCAATTACAGAATTTTCTTCATTATCCAATTCAACTGCTAATTCAAAATATTTCTCAGCTTTTTTCAGCTTACCCAGTTGAAAATAGATCTCACCGAGGTGAAATGCTATTTCGCTATTTTCAATTCCAAGGTCAAGGGGTAATTTCATATCTTCGAGAGCTTCATCAAGCTTACCCATTTTAAAGTGAAGCCAGGCGAGACTATCCCAGATCATAGGATTTTCCGGATCAAGCTCAATCGCTTTTTCAAGCAGCTTTTCTCCCCATTGGTAATGTTCTGCAATACTATTATCTGCAATTAAATATCCTATACTGTTTCGTAACTCGGCACTTTCGGGATACAATGTCCAGGCTTCTTGAAATATAGATTCCAGATTCTCGAACCGGTCTAATCTATCTGCTAAAATCGAGGTAATCATGAAAACATTTTCGTCAGGTTTCTCTTCGGTTTCGATGATCAATACAAAGGTCTCGTAGGCTAGAGAATCCATCTGATTGAGATAATAATACTGAGCCAGAATCTGGTTAAAACTTGGATCCTGTACCTCTCGCATTTCCAGCAATTCGCGTGCTTTTTCTGTATCTCCGGAGTTGGAAAGATAGGTTATTGCCGTTGTTATAAGCATGTTATTGCTTTTCAGATATTCATCAGATACCTGATTTAATAATTGATTACTTTGATCAATTTCATCCAACAATGAGTAGATATAACCTCTGATATAATTATTAAAATCGGAATTTACATTTTTTTGATTCAAGATATCAAACATATACTCGATGTTCTCAAGATCTGTATCGATAATGAAACCATTCTCAACAATCAGGTTAAGAACAAATTCAAGATCATTGCAGAGGATCAGTTTGTTTACAGAATCTTCCCAGAGTCCAATCCGAAATAGCAGATAACTGTAATAACCATAAAACATCGATTTCAGATTTTCGGGTGATTGATTCAGTGTCTCAATCTCTTCGGC